>NZ_JACHFA010000001.1:0-300000 GCF_014201705.1 Borreliella spielmanii
TAGCTAATCAACCATCAAATTATATATTAATATATAATTTAATAGTATAAAAGCTAAAATCCATCAAACATAATTTAAACTACTACTCAAATATAACTACTACTCAAATATAACTACTACTCAAATATAACTACTACTCAAATATATGTTAGCTATAATAACTAAAATAGAAATAAAGAACTCGATAATAAATAACGGTAACACAAACTTAAACCAAGTACCATAACTCAACTTAGATATCCCCAATACAGCCATTATAACTCCACTTGTAGGTGTTATTAAATTAATAAGTCCTGATGAAGTTTGCATGGCAATAACAACTGAGGACCTTGGCATTGACAAAAAATCAGCAAGCGGGGCCATTATTGGCATAGTTAGACTCGCATGACCTGATGAAGATGGAACAATAAATCCTATAAATATTTGAATAATTTCATTCAAAATGATGAAAAAAGGTCTTGGAAGATTATATAAAAAATTAGTAGCAGCATTTAATATAGTAGCTGTAATCAAACCATCATCACATACTATCATAACACCTCTAGCAAGTCCAATAATAAGAGCTGCTGTTATCAGGCTTTCAGAACCTTTAACAAAAGCATCCCACATTTCAGATTCACCCAATCTACAAATAAAAGCCGATATAATAGCAACTCCAAGATATAGCATTGTCATTTCTTGCATCCACCAGCCAAGCTGGACAATACTAAATACTAAAAACAATATCATAAACCCAAACAAAAGTAAAACTAATTTACGAGCAAAGGTAAACTCAAGAGCATCTTTTTGGGTATTATCTTCTCTAGAAACTTCATTTTTTTTTACAAAATATTGATAATGTTCATTTTTTTGAGAATACACAAGTGATTTTGAGGGATCCTTTTTAATTTTAGATGCATAAACACAAACATAAATTATAGCAACTAATACTGATACAAAATAAAGAACAATTCTAAAAGAAAATCCATCCTGCAAACTAATAGAAGCTATTGCAGATGCAATTCCCGTAGCAAATGGATTTACAGTAGAAGCCATGGTGCCCACTCCAGCTCCCAAAGCAATAATAGCCACACCAACAAGAGTATCATAACCTAAGGCCACTATCAAAGGAATCATAACAAAATAAAAAGGAAGGGTCTCTTCACTCATTCCGGTTACAGTTCCACCAATTGAAAAAATAAACATTAACAAAGGAATAAGCAATTTATCTTTATGCCCCAACTTCTTAATTAAACAATAAATTCCTGCATCTATTGCCCCTGTTTTCATAATAATCCCATAAGCACCCCCAACAATTAAAACAAAAATAATAACTTCAGCTGCATTTTCCATACCTTTTGACATTGCAGTTAAAATAGTCATAATGGGATGTAAAAATCCTCTAGGATCTCGATCTATAGATTGATAAGTTCCAGCGACAATTATCTCCCTTTTAGGTCCATCGCCTATTTGTCTAAATTCTTTATCAAACTTACCAGCAGGAATCACATATGTTAAGATGGTAACAAATACAATTAAAGAGAATATTATTGTAAAACTACTTGGCATTTTGATCATAACGTTCCTCCTAAATAATTCCAAATTTCATATAATAAATAAAATACTTTTATCCCAAAGTCGATATCATAACAGCTTTAATGGTATGCACTCTATTTTCAGCAACATCAAAAACAACTGAATTACTACTTTCAAAAATTTCCTCTGTAACTTCAATTCCATCAAATCCATATTTATCAAAAATATCCCTACCAACCACGGTGTTTAAGTCATGAAAAGCAGGCAGACAATGCATAAATATTGCATCATCTTTTGCCATACACATCAACTCTTTATTAACCTGATAAAACCTTAAAAGATTTATTCTATCTTCCCAATTACTCTCGCCCATAGACACCCAAACATCAGTATACACAACATCAGCGCATTTAACGGCTTCTTCTTTAGAATCTGTAATTGTAATTTTACTTCCGCTTTTTAAAGCTAAAGACTTGGCCTTAAGAACTAAATTGGGGTCTGGAAAAAGCTCTTTGGGAGCAAAAATTCTAAAATCTAGCCCCATAATAGCACAGCCTTTCAACAAAGAATTAGCAACATTTCCCCTACCATCCCCACAAAATACTATTTTAATCCCCTTTAAACTTCCCTTATGCTCTTTTATTGTCATTAAATCGGCTAGTATTTGGGTTGGATGAGAAATATCTGTCAATCCATTGTAAACAGGAACATTAGAATAATTTGCCAAACATTCAACAGTCTGTTGAGAAAACCCCCTAAACCCAATGGCATCATACATGCGCCCTAAAACTCTAGCGGTATCTTTCATGGACTCTTTTAAGCCTATTTGATTACCTTTAGATCCTAAATATGTAATATTTGCCCCTTGATCATACGCTGCAATCTCAAAAGCACACCGCGTTCTTGTTGAATCTTTCTCAAAAATTATAACTATATTCTTACCTTTAAGCTTCTGCACTTCAATTCCTGCATATTTTGACTTTTTTAAATCGATCGATAAATCAAGTAGATATTTAATATCTTTGCTTGTAAAATCTAAAAGATTTAAAAAGCTCCTATTTCGTAAATTATACATAATAACCCCTAACCTTACAATTGGTTTTAAAAAACCCATTTGGTTTATTTAACTCAAATTATTAAATATCCTTTAAATATCCTCTCTTACTAAAGGCATAGACATACATCTTGGACCTCCACGACCTCTTGAAAGCTCGCTAGATGGAATTCTATGAACCTTAATACCATTTTCTTCAAATAATTTATTAGTCACATGATTTCTAGAATAAGCAATTATTTCTCCTGGAGCTATAGCTAAAATATTAGCACCATCATTCCATTGCTCTCTAGCGCCATGTATTAAGTCTCCACCCGCACACTTTATTATGTTAATCTTCCTACCAAGATAAAAACTCAAAACATCTTTAAGTCTGGCTTTTTCTTTTTTAATATGAATTTTACTAGAACTTGAATTATATGTTAAAACATAAATTGAAAAATACATATCGTCACTTGTAAAACTTGTAAAAACGCTATAATCAATTTGAGTAAAAACTGTATCTAAATGCATATAAGATCTATTTTTTGGAATTTGAAAAGCTAAAATTGTGTCAAATGAAGTCTTATTTTTAAAAAGACTAATAGCTAATTTTTCTACAGACTTAGCCTCTGTTCTTTCGGAAATTCCAATAACCAAAAGGTCTTTGTTTAAAACAAGCTCATCTCCACCTTCCAAAGAAGTCTCTTCCCATCTATTTAACCAAATTGGAACATTTTCTTTGTAAATAGGGTGATATTTAAAAATATACTCTGCAAATATTGTCTCTCTATGTCTAACTTTAGTAAACATTTTATTTATTGTAATTCCGTTGCCAATACTAGCAAAAGGATCCCTGGTAAATAAAACGTTGGGCATAGGATCAATAATAAAAAGCCCTGAACCATTAACCAAATCGTCAAGAGAAGACACATAATTTTCAAGCTCCTCTCTTGCAACACCTGAAATCATTTTAGAGACCATATTATCAATAGTTAAACTAGAAAAATAATCTTTTAAAATATTAATTGTAGCATCTGTTTTTATTTCTGACTCAAGAATAAATTGAGATATAAATTTATTCTTAATTGCTACAGAAGAAGCAAGAACCTCAGTAACAAGATCCTCAACATATTCAATTTCAACTGAATTATTTTTTAAAATATTTGCAAAAAATTCATGCTCTTGTCTTGCAACTTCAAGATAAGGAATATCATCAAATAAAAAATTTTTCATAATAAAAGGTGTCAAATTTTCCAATTCTTCTCCTGGCCTATGAAGCAAAACTTTTTTCAAACGACCTATTTCCGAAAATATATTTATAGGATTTAAATATTCTTCCATCGGCTTCCCCTTTATAAAAATTGCCATATATTAAAATATTATAGTTTATCTTAAAAAAGATCAATTATTTATTAAAATTTTTAAAAAATATTATAAAAAAGTAGAAAACTTACTAAAAACAAAAAATGATCTCTAAAATAGAATCTTAAATCAAAAATATTGACAATAATTATGCTAAAATACTACCATGAAGGAAGCTAATGGATTATTAATATTAACTGCACAAGTCTTGCTATTCTCTTGTTCCTTAATTTCAGATAACAAGCCAAAAAATCTAAACACATCAGAAGTCATATTAACACAAATAACACCAATAGAAAGATCTTTAATAAAGAATCTTTCTAGCACAGAATATCGAATACCAACATCCAGCATCCAAGAAATTTTAAACAATAACGATAATTCTTTTTTAATCAAACAAACAGCAGCAAAAATCAAAATAAGCCCACAAAAACTAGAAGAAATAAAAAACTATTTAAATGCTTATAAAAATTATTTAAATAATGAAACAGAATGGATAAAGTTCTTAGATCAAAGCAGTATTAATGGCAATCTAACAATTAAAATTGATACTGCTTTTGAGAAAAAAACAAATTTTAATCAAAATTCAGATAATGAAAAATTGACAGCATTAATAGAATTGCAAATGCAACTAGAAAAAGAAATTTTAAACTTAATTGAACAAATATTCCATGATAATAATTTAGGATATATACAATTAAGCCACATTAATTCATTCTTCCCTCAAGAAAATATAAACACAATAACAAAAGAAATAATAAATGGAGAAGAATATATTGCACCTCACATAATAGCAAATCAATTATTAAAAATAAAAGACAAAAAATATTTTGAACAATTTATGCATTTTTTAAAAGTTGAAAACAGTACAATAAAAACTATAATTGAAAAACAAAAAATTGCAGATCTTCACAATGAATTGTACTATTCGAAACAATCACCACCACCTAAAACATCTAAAAGGCGAAAAAGATCGACTGATGACTCCAATAATAGCAATAGCAATCAATATAATCTAATACCCAAAATAATAGACCCAAGTACGGGCATTGAAATAACTCCTGAAAAATTAAGATCTCTTTTATCAAATGGCGACATAATATTAATAAAACCTAAAATAGATTGGACAGAGTTTTTTTATTTTTGGCAACATGTAGGAATATTTGATGAAGAAAAATACGAAGCCACTAAAAAAATTGCGTTTAATGGGAATGATAGTTTTGATATAAAATCAATAATCACAAGCAATCAAATCAAATTCGATACAGCATCTACTCAAGGCTCAGGATACGAAAAACTTTCAACATATGTACAATCAAGAATATTAAAAATATTCTCACCAATAACAGACACAAGAACAATTCAAAAAGCTATTAATTTTGGAAGAAGCAGATATATTGACAATAACTTTGGATATATGATACCACTAATATCCTCTAATTTATGGACAGATTCATTTAATCTTGAAGAAATTCATAACAAAACCTATTGTTCTTTAGTAGTTGATAGAATATATAAAATAGCAGGACTTAATGTATCAAGAAATTACGAAATTTCGGGAATAATTACTCCTGGAGAAATAAATGCAGCCGCATACAATTTTTACATGTCTTATACGATTGCAGGAATACTCCCCAGCGCGCTTCCAAAAAGACTTATTAAACCAAGTTTAAAAGAAAAATTCATTGGCTATAATAAAGAAATAGTAGATTCAATGGAATTGAAAAAATCGGAAGAAAAAATTTTTGGAAGAGCTTGCAATATAACAAACCTCTGGTGCTCAGGAAGTTAATACTGCTCTATATGGAAAAATATTATGCATGCATTTTGATTAATAGTAATGAAAAAATTATTTTCAAATCTTGGGAAGAATGCAAAACTACTATTAAAGGTAAAAATAATAAAATAAAAAGTTTTAAAACAATAGAACAAGCTCAAAATTGGCTATCCAATAATGGGGATACAATAATTTATCATCATCCTATTGGAATATATTTTGATTCTGGAACAGGAAGAGGAAAGGGTGTAGAAATTAAAGTTGTAAACGAAAAAGGAATTTCCATATTAGATAAAATACTGGACAAATCCCTAATTAATGAATATGGCAATCATTATGTCAAAAATTTTCAAGGGATTAGCAATAATTTTGGAGAACTACTTGCCTTATATGCAGCACTCAAAATAGCATTAAAAGAAAATATAGCAAACATATTTGGCGACAGTAAATTAATAATTGACTATTGGTCAAAAGGAATCTATAATAGCAAAAAACTAAAACAAATTACTATTGATTTAATCAAAAAAACAGTTGAACTAAGGAAAAAATTTGAAAAAGAAGGTGGAAAAATCTCTTTTATTCCGGGAAATGAAAATATTGCAGATCTTGGTTTTCACAAAACTAAGTAAAAATATTATTAAAAAATACATAAAAACAATATTTTTGATTTCAATGGTTTATTTTGACTGTTGTGCAACGGTCAAAATAAACCCTGATTATGAAACTGATTTTAAAATTTTAGAATCTCCTTCTAAATACATTAACATAGATTTAATTAAAGCAAAAAATGAATATATTTATATTCAAATCACAAACAATAGTTTAGACATAGTAAAAATAAATTGGCAAAACACCAGTCTTGACAACAATAAAATTGTCTTAAAAAAAGAAGATCTTACAATAAACAATGAAATAAAGTATAAAAATAAATATAGGGAGTTTTTTATTGGTCCTAAAACGTCATTTAAATTTAAAGCATATCCAAAAATTTTCTCTAAAACTAAAAATAGCAATTCCTTAAGCTCAGCTATTAAATATCCGTCTATTTTCAAACTCAACATAACAAAAGTAGGCATTGAAACAAAAAGAACAATAAATATTTTAATAACAAGAACTATAAAAATTAATGCTAGCAATAATACATAAAATCGTTATTATTTTTTTGTTTTTCTATTAATGATAAGCTCATAATTTGTATCTTTATTGTTTTCAAATGATGCTTTTACAGGAGCAAAAAAATTCCAAGAGATGTAAATTGTAAAATTATTTCTCCAAATAGGAGAATAAATCCCATCAGATCCTATCAGCAAATCTGGTTCTAAATTATATTCGCCAACAAATTTCCAATCATAAAAATTAAATTTAAAGCCAGATGAAAATTTTTTAATTTTAAAAAGTGAATTTTTTCTGTCTTGAGAATTAAAGAAATTAAAAGATTTTAACAAATCAGTAAAGATATTAACGGTCTCAAGGCCAATTTGATCCATATATCCTTTAAAATACCTAAAAGTCTTGGTATTTATTGAAAAAGTAGAAAAGTAAATTTCTAAAAATTCTGTATATTTAAATTTAAAAGTCAATGCTGACCAAAGTTCATTATCCGTAAATTTCTGCAAATTTATTTTCCAACCAGCATCTATCCCTAGAGTAAAAGAAAGCTTCTTATCAAACAAATTTAAAACGTTAAATTCTTTTTTATAACTAGAATCTATAGAATATGGAACAAGTTTAGTTGTAATGCCAACCTTGGAAAAATCCCCTTTTAAAGGATCATAGTTATATTCAAAGTCATCTTTCATCGCAAACAAAAACTGGAAATCAAAAACATTAAGCTTAAACGAAAGTTCAGAAACTCTATTTATCAAAGGATCATAAGCAGCTAAAAAACTAAATTTAAAATAATTCAAATATCTTGGCTCAATTTTATAATACAAAGCGGGGGACATTTCTAAATTTTTATAAGGTGAAGATGGTTTTTGGGGCTCTAAAGGGTTCAATAAAGACTGAACGCCAGAAATTCCAGAGTTTTTAATAGCATCTTCTTTAAACTTTTTATAATATTTAATTCCAATCCCAGCTTCTTGTAATAAATAAGGAAAATCTAAAGAAAGTTTAAGTTCAGAAGAAGCTTTAATGTCTTCAAAACTATTTTTTAATTCACCTGAAAGCTCAGCATTAAAATAATTAAAATCATAAATCAAAGAAGCTGTTAAACTTTGATAAAAAGTTTCCGGATCAGAGAAAAAAATACTACTATTCTTATTAACTAAAGATTTTACATCAGTATCATATTTTTTATTAAATGAATATAAAGTAGCCTTATTCTCAAGCTTTAAAATGCTTCTAGATAATACAGGATACCTAATAAAAGGGAGCAAGTTTACATTTATTTGATTAATAACAGAATGCTCACTTTTTTTATCTTTATCTTCAACTTTAAAATCTTTAGTCAAAGGATTATATTCAATAGTATTAAGATATAATAAATTTTCAAAAGTAATTAAACGATTGTAAAAATCTGCATGAATTTTTATATCCGTTTTATTTTTTATATCAAATAAATAATTTTTTATTTCATAATTAAAGTCTTTTGGGCTTGTGATACCATAATTATTAAAAAAAACATTATTTCTTAAATAGGGGTTAATGCCAAACCTAATGAAAAAAGAATCAAATTGATCAATACTTTTTAAAGTAATCGGTTCTGGAGAAATATATAAATCTTTATTTAAATCTTTTATTTTTTCGGGCTTTTCTCCCTTAACACTCTTTTTATATTTACCTTTATCTTCTAAATTTTTAATTTCTGGACGCATTATAATTTCTTTAGCATCAGCTGAAGAAAACGTCCATTGATTATTGTAAATATCTTTTTGAAAATTTAAATCAATATATGGAGCATAAATTCTCTCTAAATAAAACCATTTTCTTGTAGGATCATTAATCTCTTTTGGTTTTTCCAAAGGAGACTTAACATAAAGATTCTCATATCCTGACAATTTAAAACTTAAGCCTAAATTATTTAATTTATAATCTAAAATTGAATTATCACTAAATGTTCGGCTATAAAAAGAAGACAAATTCCAATCAAAAGTGCTAATACTAGTTGGCTCTTTAACTGAATCTTTATCTAAATTTAAAAGAGAAAAAAATGAAGCACTCTCTATTCTATCTCTAAAATCAATATTAACATATGGATCGGAATAGTGCTCTAAAACAGCAGAAAAAAGTGCATCACTTAAAAGAAATTCGGTTTTCAATTTAAGCAAATATCTAAAAGGAACTTCAAACCCAAATATATCTCCTTTATTAAGATTAGAAAAACTAAAAAGAGATTGTTTTAAAGTTCTATTATCAAAAGGATAATATCCTCCATCGTAACTATAAACATTCCTAGTAAAACCTAATCCAAAACTTCCTTCTAAGGTTTTAAAATGCCCTAAAGTACTACTAAAATCAAAATCAATTCCAGAATAAAATCCTAGATTAGCATAAATATCAAAGATCAACTTAACATAATCTTTATTAATATTATGTGCTAAATTTTCTGCAAAAAAATAAGTTAAATATCCATTTCTTATATAAGGTTTTTTGCCTGAATTATAAACAGAATTAAAATCAAAATCCAAAAAAGAAGAATCTTCGCTTGAAGATTTATTTCCAAAAAGATAAATGGTATTAAAAACAGAAAATCCTTTTCGTGGATTTACACCTAAAGACGGATTAAAAAACAAACTATCTCCTGGTCTGAAAAAAAAAGGAATATAGAATACTGGAACTCTTCCCATATAAAATATGGCATTTAAAAACCCAAAATCTCCTGAAGGCAATACCCATATTTTAGAAGCCTTGATTGAATAATAAGGCTCTGGAATTTTACTAGTTGTTGCAAAAGCTTGTTCTAAAATAGTAACATCATTGTCTATTTTTTTTAAAACCTTTCCTCCAAACGACAGAATATGATCTATTTGATTTTTTTGCATTTTTTTCTGGAGAATGCCATCTTTTAATAGAAAATTTTGAGAATCAAAATCGACAAAAAATTCATTACCATAAAAATAAAGTTTTTCATTAGCATCCATATCAAGAACATATTCGACATTCCCAATAGAATAAAGTTTTTTAGAGTTCCTATTAAGAACTATCCTATCACCTTTAATATTATGCTTCTTGTTTTCTTTAATATCTTCAACCAAAATATTAACTCTTCCTTCAAAAACAATGCTTTCATCCTTAGTAAGTCCATAAGTGAAATTTTCAAGATTGTCTGTAGTTTCAATTATTATTTTATATCTACCAGATCCAGCAAGTCCTTTTCCTTTAACAAAAAGCACTGGATCTATTCCAAACTTTTTTAAAAGCAATTCTCGTATTTTTACAACATCCGTTTCTTTTAGGCCTTCTTTTAAGGCCCATTTTTTCAAATCCTCATCAGTTGAAAGCTCAAGCTCTCTCAAATAAGATTTTTGACTTAAAGTTAACTTATTTCTTTTTTTAGAATTTTCATCATTTAAAGTCTGAGCAAAAATTACATTAGAAAATGTTAAAAAAAATAACAATCTTACAAAAGATTTTTTAAAAACATTCCTGTATAGGAATTCTCGCATTTTGCAACCTCTTCGGGAATACCAGAAACAACGACATTACCCCCTGCCAATCCACCATCAGGCCCTAAATCTATTATATAATCTGCCTGTTTGATTACATCCAAATTATGCTCTATGAGCACAACTGTATTACCATTAGAAACTAAACGCTGCAAAACCTCTAATAACTTCTTTATGTCATCAAAATGCAATCCAGTTGTGGGTTCATCAATAATGTAAAAGGTTTTACCCGTACTCTTTTTACTTAACTCAAAAGCCAGCTTAATACGTTGGGCTTCGCCTCCTGATAAAGTTGTTGCAGATTGACCCAATTTAATGTATTCAAGCCCAACTTCAATTAAAAATTTTAAATAATGATTAATTTTTGGAACATTTTCAAAAAATTTTTTAGCTTCAAACACACTCATCTCTAAAACATCATGTATGTTTTTTCCTTTATACCTAACTTCTAAAGTTTCTTCATTAAATTTTTTGCCCTTGCACAAATCACAAGGAACAAAAACATCTGGTAAAAAATGCATTTGAATATTAAGATACCCATCTCCTTGGCATTTCTCACACCTTCCACCTTTAACATTAAAAGAAAATCTACCGGCTTTAAAACCCCTTGCCTTTGCATCCGGAAGCTTAGCAAAAAGCTCCCTAATTTCTGTAAAAAATCCAACATACGTTGCTGGATTTGACCTTGAGGTTCTCCCTATTGGTTTTTGATTTATTTGAATAATTTTATCGATTCTTTCATACCCAATAATATCTTTAAAACCATCACAATACTTTCCATTAGACTTTAATCTACTGTTAAGCGCTGGATATAACACCTCGTTAAGTAGAGTACTTTTTCCACTACCAGAAACACCTGTTATTACAGTAAAAACTCCCAAAGGAATACTTACGTCTATATTTTTAAGATTGTTTTTACTAGAACCTAATAGTAAAATCTCTCCCTTGTCTGTCTTTCTTCTAGAACTTGGAACATCTATTTTAAACTTGCCACTCAAATATTGACCGGTTAAACTGTTTTTACTATTTAAAATATCTATTAAAGTTCCCTTTGCAACTATTTCCCCTCCAAGAATTCCAGCACCAGGCCCCATATCAATAATATAGTCTGCAGTACGCAAAGTTTGTTCATCATGTTCAACAACAATTACTGTATTGCCAATATTTTTAAGATTAACAAGAGTAGAAATTAATTTTTCATTATCTCTTTGATGAAGGCCAATACTTGGCTCATCAAGAACATAAATAACACCCGAAAGCGCTGACCCTATTTGAGTAGCAAGCCTAATACGCTGGGCCTCACCCCCAGATAGACTGCCAGATATTCTATTTAAATACAAATAAGAAAGACCAACATCAATTAAAAATTTAAGCCTACTTTTAATTTCCTTTAAAATTTCTTTAGATATTTTTTCATCCACCACATCAAGCTGTAAGTTCTCAAAAAACACATAAGAATCAAATACAGACAAATTAGTAAGATCTTGAATATCTCTCCCATTAATTTTCACTGTTAAAGCTCCAACGCTTAAACGCTTCCCCTTGCATGAATTACAGATTTTTTTAGACATCAAATTTTCATAAAAAATTTTAGTACTCTCTGATTCTGTTGTAAGATATCGTCTTTTTAAAAGAGGTAAAAGTCCTTCAAACTTTTTAGAATAATGAAATCCTCCATCCACCTCCTTTGCTTCCATTTCTTTGGACTGATAAATAAAATCTATTTTTTCATCTGAGCCATACAAAATCTGTTTAAGAACTTTATCTGGAATGTCTTTTATAGGGGTATTTAATTTAAAATTATAATGCTTGGCAAGCCCTTTAAAAATAGCTACAGACCAAGATGAACTTGTCTTAAACGTAATAAAAGCGTCATCATTAAAAGAAAGACTAGGATCAGGACAAATGCTCTCAAAATCAAATTCAAGCGTAACACCAAGACCAGAACACTCGCTGCAAGCACCAAATGGACTATTAAATGAAAAAAGTCTGGGCTCTATAAAAGGCAGTGAAAATCCACACAAAGGGCAACTATTATGCTCTGTAAAAAGCTTATCTATTTTTTCTAAATCATTCTCAATCTCCACTCTTAAATATCCATTAGAAACAGCAAGAGAAGTCTCAATAGATTCTGCAAGTCTCACTCTAATATTATTGTCGAGCTTAATCCTATCAACTATAATTTCAATAGTATGTTTTTTATTTTTATGTAAATCTAAATTAAGTGCATCTTCTATTAAATAATCTTTGGAATTTATTCTAACCCTATTAAAACCTTGATTTAATATTTTTTCTAAAACTTTTTTATGAGAACCTTTAGAGCCTCTTACAATTGGTGCAAAAAGTATAACCTTAGATCCTTCAGAATAACTTAAAATAGTATTAACTATTTTATCTAAAGATTGTTCTTCTATTAATCTTCCATCATTTGGACAATATGCTTTACCTATTTTAGCAAATATTAGCCTATAATAATCATAAATCTCCGTAATTGTTCCAACAGTAGAACGAGGATTATTACTTATTGTTCTCTGCTCAATAGCTATGGAAGGAGAAAGTCCATCTATGTAATCAACATTGGGTTTTTTCATTACACCTAAAAATTGCCTTGCATAAGCTGAAACAGATTCCATATATCTTCTTTGCCCTTCTGCGAAGATAGTATCAAAAGCCAGAGAAGATTTACCAGAACCACTCTTACCAGATATTACAACTAAACCATCTTTTGGAATATCCACATCAATATTTTTCAAATTATGCTCTTTTGCTCCCCTAACAATAATTTTCTTTTTCAAATTTTTTACCAAAGATTACACCTCTCTTTCATTTATTGTGAGCCTTTGCTACTAAGCTCTTTTATTTTATCTCTTAAAACAATTGCATCTTCAAATCTTTCATCATTAACGGCTTCTTCTAGCTCAAATTTAAGCTTATCAATAAGCTTTTTTTTAGACAATTTCTCGCCTGAAATAATTTTTTCAAAGTCATAACTAATATTTTTATTTTTATTATTAAGTTCTTTTTCTAAAATATTTTGAATCTTCTTAACAATTGTCTTAGGAATAATATTATTTTTTTTATTATAATCAATCTGAATTTGACGCCTTCTATTAGTCTCCTCAATTGCTTCCTGCATAGCCACACTTATTTTGTCGTAATACATTATTACAAGCCCATTAGAATTTCTAGCAGCCCTGCCAATTGTTTGTATTAATGAAGTGGTAGATCTTAAAAACCCAACTTTATCGGCATCTAATATCACAACAAGAGATACTTCTGGAATATCTAAACCTTCTCTAAGCAAGTTAATACCAACAATAACATCAATTTCAGATTTTCTAAGCAATGAAATAACTTCCACCCTTTCAAGGGTGTCTAGTTCTGAATGTAAATATTTTGCCTTTACACCAAGATTTACTAAATATTCAGTCAAATCCTCAGACATTTTTTTTGTCAAAGTAGTAATTAAAACTCGCTCTTTAAGCGCTACTCTTTTTTGAATCTCAATATAAAGATCTTCCATTTGACCATCAGAATGCCTGGTAACAATTTCGGGATCAACAAGGCCCGTAGGACGAATTATTTGATCAACAACCACACTACTCTTATCGTTCTCTTCAAAACCTGGAGTTGCAGATACAAATATAACCTGATTAATTAATGCGTCAAATTCATCATACTTAAGGGGTCTATTCTCAAGCGCTGCAGGAAGTCTGAATCCAAAGTTAACAAGATTTAATTTTCTAGAATAATCTCCATTATACATCCCCCTAAATTGCGGCAATGTAACATGAGATTCATCTACAAACAATAAGTAATCTTTTGGAAAAAAATCAAAAAGGCAATAAGGTCTTCCCATTGTGCTTCCACTCAAATATTTAGAATAATTTTCAATGCCCGAACAAAATCCTGTTTCTCTAAGCATTTCCAAATCATACTCTACCCTCTGCTTAAGTCTCTCAGCTTCTACAAGCTTGCCATTATCTTTAAAATATTGACATTGGAGATCTAAATCATAAGATATTTTAGGTATTGCTTCTAATACGTTTTGATAAGGAATTACAAAATAAGATTTAGCAAAAAGAGTAAAACTATTTGTGGCTCCTAAATTTTTTTTAGAAAATGAACTAATCCTATATATTTTAACAATTTCATCAAAATCTAAACAAATTCGATAAGCAAACTCTCCATGCTCACTGCTAGGCCACACTTCAACAACATCTCCTTTTACTGAAAATTTATCTCTCTCTAGATTCATCAAAGTTCTCTCATAATAAAGCTCTACAAAAATATCTGATATTTCTTTAATAGAAATTCTTTGCCCTACAAAAAATTCTCGTGCTGATTTTTTGAAAAAATCTGGAGATCCAAGAGCATAAATTGAAGATACGGTTGCAACAACAATAACATCTCGTCTTTTAGCAAGAGACGTTACCGTCCTTATTCGCTTGATTTCTATCTCAGCATTAATAGTAGCTTCTTTTTCAATAAATAAATCTTTTGAAGGCACATAGGATTCTGGCTGATAATAATCATAATAAGAAACAAAATATTCAACAGCATTGTTTGGAAAAAAATCTTTAAACTCCCTATAAAGCTGCGCTGCTAATGTTTTGTTATGACTGACAACTAATGCGGGTCTGTTTAAGTCTTTAATTATATTTGCAATTGTGAAAGTCTTTCCGCTTCCTGTAACACCTTTTAATGTTTGATACTTATTCCCTAATAAAATAGAATCCTCAATCTCTTTTATTGCTTTAGGTTGATCACCAGCAGGAAGATATTCTGACTTCAAAAAAAAATCTATCATTAATTCAACGACCAAAATTTAATACATATTCTCACAAATCATCTAATAATAAATTTTATATCAAGTATATAATTCATTATAAATCAATATAATTTAATTAATCTTTGTTTAAAAAAATAAAATAGAATAAAAGGAATAACTGATGCAAAAAATCGAAGCTAAAAGAAAATTAAAAAATTACATTCTTCTTGAAGAAGATATATATTTTCAAGAAGAAGCAATAAAAATTCAAAAAACAAATAATGAAGCAGAAATTCTAAACAGATTTTACAAAGATCTAGAATTTGGCACTGCTGGAATAAGAGGAGTCGTTGGAGCTGGGACATGCTACATAAACACATATAATGTAAAAAAAATAAGCCAAGGAATATGCAACTATGTACTTAAAATAAATAAAACCCCAAAAGTTGCAATAAGTTATGATTCAAGATATTTTTCAAAAGAATTTGCTTACCATACTGCTCAAATTTTTGCCTCAAATAATTTTGAAACATATATATACAAAAACTTAAGGCCTACCCCACAACTATCTTATACAATAAGAAAATTTGATTGCGATGTTGGTGTTATGATAACAGCAAGTCATAATTCAAAAGAATATAACGGGTATAAAGCATATTGGAGAGGTGGAATTCAAATGATGCCACCTCATGACGCACTAATAACTAATGAAATTAAAAAGGTAAAAAATATAATAAATACAATTACCATAAAAGAAGGCATTGCAAAAAAGATTATCAAAGAACTAGACAATGAGATCGACAAAGAGTACATAAAAACAATAAACAAAGAATTCCCTGATTTTGAAAAGAATAGTAAAAAAACGAACTTAAAAATAGCATACACGGCTTTACATGGCACCGGTGGAACCATAATAAAAAAACTCTTTACAAATAGCAAAGTACAGCTTTTTTTGGAAAAAAGTCAAATAATGCCAAACCCTGAATTTCCAACAATAAACTATCCTAATCCAGAAAAAAAAACATCAATGCTTAAAGTAATAGAGCTTGCAAAAAAAGAAGATTGCGACATTGCCCTTGCAACAGATCCAGATGCTGACAGAATAGGAGTTGCATTTAAAGATCAAAACGAATGGATATTCTTAAATGGAAATCAAATATCATGTATTTTAATGAACTATATACTCTCAAAAGAAATAAATCCTAAAAATACATTTGTAATATCATCGTTTGTAACAACACAAATGCTAGAAAAAATTGCAAAAAAATATGGTTCTCAAATTTTTAGAACTTATACAGGATTTAAATGGATAGGAAGCTTAATTGATGAAATGGAAAAAAATGAACCAAATAAAAAATTTGCCTTTGCATGCGAAGAAAGTCATGGATATCTAATAGGAGGAAAAGTTAGAGATAAGGATGCATTTTCAGCTATAAAGGGGATTTGCTCTTTGGCAATTGATTTAAAAGCTAAGCAACAAACGATTAAGAATTATCTTGAAAAGATATACAAAGAATTTGGATATTATGAAGAATTTAATATAGAAAAAAACTTTGAAGGAGCTAATGGGGAGATTCAAAGAGAAGCACTAATGCTAAAGTTAAGAAAAGAACAAAAAATGCAATTTGCAGGAATTAAAGTAATTGAAAAATTAGACTATGAAACTCTTAAAAAGATTAACTTCAAAAAAGAAATTTCAGAAATTAAAGAATATAAATATCCCACAAACGCAATAAAATTTATACTTGAAAACGAAATTGTAATAACTATAAGACCCTCTGGAACAGAACCAAAAATTAAATTTTACATATCTGTAAAACTTGAGTATAAGGAAAAACATAAAATATTTGGTATAATAAATGCAATAAAGATGGAGATAAAAAAATATTAACATAACAGAAAATTTAATAAATTTGGTAGAAATAGATTCAAAAGAAATTGCAAGAAAAAATAAAAATAAAGAAGTTTCAATTTGGCATCTTTTAATGTCTATAATTACCACTCCCAAAAAATCTGAAATAAAATTTATAGATACCAAAACACTAAAAAATATTAAACAAGAAGTTCTATGCGAAATAGATAAATTAGAGAAAATTTTAATAGAAAAAAATGAAATAATTATTCCAAAAATCAATAAAGAAATTTTTACTCTCATAAACGAAGCTAAAAAAGAGTTTAAATCCAAACCCTTAATAGGAGCAAAAGAAATTTTTTATCAAATATTAAAAAATAAAAAACTTCTAAAAAAGTATAAACTAAGCAAATCTAGCTTCGACTTTAAAGATCAAAATATATTAGAATACATGGAAAAAAATAAAATAAGATTAATTGAAACCTACAAAGAATTTGATGAAGAAATACGACTTGAAAATGAACACTTCGAAATTGAAAAGTATGTCAAGAATTTAACAGCACTTGCAAAAGATAAAAAATTAGATCCTTTGATTGGAAGAGAAGCAGAGATTAAAACTCTTACAAATATACTCTTGAGAAGAAACAAAAATAGCGCAATGCTAATAGGTGAGCCTGGCGTAGGAAAAACAGCAATAGTTGAAGGACTTGCATCAAGCATTGTACAAAAAAAAATAAGTAGAAAACTGCAAGACAAAACAATTTTAATGCTTAAAGTTTCAAACTTGGTATCAGGAACAAAATATAGAGGTGAGTTTGAAGACCGTTTAAATAAAATAATCAAACATATTGAAAAAAATAAAAACACAATAATATTTATTGACGAAATACATACTTTAATAGGAGCTGGAAACTCCGAAGGGGCCCTTGATGCATCAAATATATTAAAACCATCACTTTCTAGAGCAGAAATACAAATTATTGGAGCAACCACTTATAGTGAATACCGAAAATATATTTCAAAAGACAAAGCATTCGCCAGAAGATTCCAAACAATTACCGTAAGAGAACCTAATGAAAAAGATACACTAAAAATAATTAAAAATATTGCAAAAAATTTCGAAGACTATCATGGAGTAATCTATGAAAAAAATGCACTTATAAATATAGTAAAACTTTCCTCCAAATACCTAGTAAATAAAAGATTTCCGGATAAAGCCATAGATATAATAGACATTGCCGGAGCAATTAAAAAGGAAGAGCTCACAACAGACAATATAATAACATCGGATGATATACAAAAAGCACTAAATGAAATATTATCTATTAAAACAACAAATAACATAAAAGAAGAAATTTCAGAATTAAAAGAAATAGAAAGCAAAATCAATCAAAAAGTAATCGGACAAAAACATGCAGTAAGCGAACTTATTAAAGAAATTATTAAAGTCAAACTTGGACTTAATGACGATTCTAAGCCTTTAACTTCAATATTGTTAATAGGATCAAATGGATGTGGAAAAACCACTTTAACTGATGAACTATCTAAAAAAATCATTAAAGATCAAAATTCGGTATTAAAACTAGATATGTCAGATTACAAAGAGGAAAGTTCTATCTCAAAATTAATTGGCACAAATCCAGGATACGTGGGCTACTCTGATGGCGGCATTCTGACAAACAAATTAAAACATTCATTTGAAACTTTAATATTGTTTGAAAACATTGAAAATACTCACAGCTCTATATTAAACTTAATAAGTCAAATGCTTGAAAATGGAGAACTTATTGATAGCAAGGAAGATAAAATACTGTTCAAAAACACAATTATAATAATGACTACAAATGTTGGATCTAAAATACTTCTTGGAGAAAAGAATATTGGATTCAACAAAAATCAACAAAAAAGCTCAGAAACAAAAACCCTTAAAGAAGAAATAAAACAAGATCTTGAAAAAAGATTTAAACTCTCACTCTTAGACAGAATTCAAAAAAAAATTATCCTAAATATCCTTACAAAGGACAATGTAGAAGAAATTTGCAAAAAATACCTAAATGACCTTAAAACAAAATTTAACTCTAAAGGAATTGAAATAGAAATAAAAAAAGATGTTGACAAATTCATAACCACAAAATACTATAAAAAAAATTCGGGGGCAAGAAGCGTAATTGCTGCAATAAAGGAAAAAATAGAAGAAAATATTATCACTAAAATAGCTGAAAATCAAAACACAAATAAAATAACAATTTATTTAGAAAAAGAAGAAATAATAATAGAATAATAAAGGAGAATTATAATATTAATATGTTTAAAAAAGTAGAAACCAAGGCAAATTTTCCTAAAATAGAAGAAAAAATATTAAAATTTTGGAATGACAATAAAATCTTTGAAAAATCAATGAAACAAAGAGAAGGGTGTGAAGAATTTACATTTTATGACGGACCGCCTTTTGCAACAGGACTTCCTCATTTTGGACATTTTGTTCCAAACACAATAAAAGATATAATTCCAAGATACCAAACAATGCAAGGTAAATATGTTAAAAGAAATTTTGGATGGGATACCCATGGACTACCTGTTGAATACGAAGTAGAAAAAAAATTGGGAATTTCTGGAAAATACGAAATAGAAAATTATGGAATTGAAAATTTTAACAAAGAATGCAAAAAAATAGTACTTAGATATACAGAAGAATGGAAAAATATAATCTTGAGGCTTGGAAGATGGGTAGATTTTGAAAAAGGCTATAAAACTATGGATATAAGCTTCATGGAATCCGTGTGGTGGGTATTTAAAAGTCTTTATAACAAAGGCTTAATCTACGAAAGTTATTATGTACTCCCCTATTCCCCAAAACTTGCAACTCCACTTTCAAACTTTGAAGTGAATCTTGGAGAATATAAAGAAGTCAATGACCCATCATTGACAATAAAATTTAAAATAAAAGATAAAAACGAATACCTACTAGCATGGACAACAACCCCTTGGACATTGCCCTCAAACCTTGGAATTGCAGTAGGACAAGAAATAGAATATTCTAAAATTTTTGACAAAAAAAAAGAAGAAATTTTAATACTTGGATCAAAAAAGCTTAATAGCTATTATGATGATGAAAATTCATATACTATTATAGAAAAATTCAAAGGAAGCAAGCTTAAAGGCATAGATTATGAACCTATCTTTAACTACTTTTTAGAGCAAAAAGATAAAGGGGCTTTTAAAGTTCACACAGCAGATTATGTTACAACTGAGGATGGTACAGGAATTGTTCACATTGCTCCTTTTGGAGAAGAAGACTACAAAATACTTAAAAACCACACAAATGTCGACATAATAGATCCCTTAGATGCTGAATGTAAATTTACAAATCGGGTAAAAGATTTTAAAGGACTTTTTGTAAAAGATGCGGATAAAAAAATAATAGAAAACCTAAAATTACGCAATTTTTTATTCAAAAGAGAAAATTATCTACACAGATATCCATTTTGTTACAGAACAAACTATCCAATTATTTACAGGCCAATAAGCTCATGGTTTGTAAATGTAGAAAAAATAAAAACCAAGCTCTTAGAAGTAAATGAAAAAATTAATTGGATGCCAGCTCATTTGAAAAAAGGAAGATTTGGAAAATGGCTAGAAAATGCAAAAGATTGGGCAATAAGTAGAAACAGATTTTGGGGAAATCCAATTCCAATTTGGATATGCTCAAAAACAGGAAAAAAAATTTGCGTTGGCTCAAAAAAAGAGCTTGAAAAGTTATCTGGTCAAAAAATCGAAGACTTACACAAAGATAAAGTAGATAAAATAACCTGGCCTAGTAAAGACGGAGGTAAATTCATTAGAACAAGCGAGGTTCTAGATTGCTGGTTTGAATCTGGAGCAATGCCTTACGCAAGTAATCACTATCCATTCACAAATGAAAGCAATTTTAAGAATATATTCCCTGCTGACTTTATTGCAGAAGGTCTAGATCAAACAAGAGGATGGTTTTATACTCTTACAATCCTAGGAACTTCTCTTTTTGAAAACACAGCATTCAAAAACGTCATTGTAAATGGACTTGTGCTTTCAAGTGATGGGAGAAAAATGTCAAAATCCTTTAAAAATTATACAGACCCAATGGAAGTAATAAACACCTTTGGGGCGGATGCTTTAAGACTTTATTTAATAATGAGTCCTGTGGTAAAGGCTGAGGATTTAAAATATAGCGACAATGGGGTAAGAGACGTTCTTAAAAATATAATAATACCCATTTGGAACGCTTATTCCTTTTTTACAACTTATGCAATAATTGACAAATTCCAACCTCCAAAAAATCTCAACTTAGTTAAAAACAATAACCTTGACAAATGGATCATAAGCGAACTTGAAAGCCTAAAAAAAATACTAAATAACGAAATAGATAAATATAATCTAACAAAATCAATAGAATCTTTACTTGAATTTATAGATAAATTAAATAATTGGTATATAAGAAGATCAAGAAGAAGATTTTGGAAATCAGAAAACGATAAAGACAAAAATGATGCCTACGAAACATTATATTATGCAATCAAAACTTTAATGATTTTATTAGCTCCCTTTATTCCATTTATAACAGAAGAGATTTATCAAAATTTAAAAACCGATGAGGACAAACAATCAATACACCTTAACGATTATCCTAAAGCAAATGAAAATTTCATCAACAAAACAATTGAAGAGAAAATAAATCTTGCAAGAAAAATAACTTCAATGGCAAGATCACTCAGATCATTACATAATATAAAAATACGTATGCCTATTAGTACAATATACATTGTCACAAAAAATCAAAATGAACAAAATATGCTAATAGAAATGCAAGAAATAATATTAGATGAAATAAATGCAAAAGAAATGAAAATAAAATCTAACGAAGAAGATCTCATAACTTACAAAGCAAAAGCAAACTTTAAAGAACTTGGGAAAAAGCTTGGAAAAGATATGAAAACGGTATCTATTAAGATTAGCAAGCTAAAAAACGAAGACATAATAAAAATAATAAATGGAATATCTTATGAAATAAAAGTAGATAATAAAAAGTATTACTTATCATTAAATGATATAATATTAGAAAGAGAAGAAAAAGATAACTTAAAAGTAATAAATGAAGAGTCTATTACAATAGGAATAGACTCGTTAATAACACAAGAATTATACTTAGAAGGGCTTACAAGAGAATTTGTAAGACAAATCCAAAATTTAAGAAAAGAAAAAAATTTTGATGTTAGCGATAGAATAAACTTATACATAGAAAATAATGAAACATTACAAGAAATACTAAATAAATTTGAAAAATATATTAAAACCGAAACATTAGCCTTAAATATTATATTTAATAAAAACAAGCTAGAAAAAAAAATAAACCTTGACGACAACATATTCACAACAATAGGAATTGAAAAATGTTAAAAATATTAACAAAAATAATTACTATTTCGTGCCTCATATTAGGATGCACTAGCCTGCCTTACAGTCCCCCAAAACAAAATATAAATTACTTAATGGAGCTTTTGCCTGACGCAAATTTATACGCCCATGTAAATTTAATTAAAAACAGATCTATTTACAACTCTTTAGGCCCCAAATATAAATCCATTCTGGGACTTATAAATGATTTATACTTTAGCTATAAAAAAGAAAATAACGACTTTGCGCTACTAATAATGGGCAACTTCCCAAAAGATATTTTCTGGGGAATTCATAAAAATAGAAATACAGAATCAATAGGTAATATACTTACAAGCCCAAAATGGAAACTTAAAAATTCAAACATATATATTACTCCAAACAGAGCTAGAACCGGTATTACAATAAACCAAAAAGAGAAAACTTTAAAAGAACATAATATACTAACAACAAAATACATTAAGGAAATAGAAGAAAATGAAATGTTTTTTTGGATTCAGGATTCAAAATTACTGTTACCAGACCAAATAGCAAGTAGTAAAAATTTAATCCCTTTTAGCAGCGGAACCCTATCTATAAACAGCCTAAATCAAAACGAATATATTTTAAAATCCCTACTCCAAACAAATAACCCATCAATACTAAAAATATTGTCAAAAAAACTAATCCCAACTATCCTGACAAGCGTGAGCAATCTCACAATATCAAGCCAAATAAAAGCCACAATAAAAGACCAAAATACAGTAGAAATAGAATTTAACATTCAAAAATCTAGTGTTGAAAGCCTTATAGCAAAACTGGCTTTAAATATTCAAACCTAAATTTATCAAATCCCTAAAAAGAGGTATTATCTTGCTTTCTACAAGTAAAATAATGATACAAAGCTCCAATTTTACCAGATTCATTATTAAATTTAGTCGGCTCAAGTGCTACAAGATTTTTTATGTTATTATTATTAATAAAAGCCATTTCCAAAGACCATAAATTTTCTAACTTTTCATATATTCTATCTATTAAATCGGGCCTTGCACTTATTCCTCCCCCAATCAAAATTTTTTCAGGATTTAAAATAAAAGTTAAATTAAAAATACCAAATGATAAATTCTCAAAAAATCTATCAACTTCATTTTTGGCATGAATATTTCCATCCTCAGCAAGATTAAAAACGCATTCTCCTGAAATCTCTTTTAAAGGCTTTTCTAATCGCATAGCAACTCTTTTTCTTAAAGCTGAAACAGAAGAAATGGCCTCCCACCTACAATTAAAAGGAATATTATTACTAATACCTCTAGTAATCATAAATCCAACCTCTCCAGACATAAAAGAACTTCCTCTTAAAAGTTTGCCATTTGTAAAAATTCCAGCACCAATTCCTGTGCCAAGAGTTATAGCAATAAAATCATTAGAATCAATGGCATTACCCTTAAATTTTTCTGCTAAGGCCACACAATTAGCATCATTTTCAATCTCTGTGCTTACTCCAGTTAAATATTCTAATCTCTCTTTTAAAGGATAATTAACAAAGCCAGAAATAGCATTTACTCTAATGACATTTCCCTTAAGATCAACAAACCCAGGAATACAAATTGCAACCCCCGCTATATTGCTTGATTCTTTGTAAGAATTAATAAGATTAACTAAAATACTTACCTGCTCATCAGAAGTAGCACCCGTACTTATTTCATTTTTATCAAAAAAAACACCACTTGAATCTGCAAGCGAATATTTAGTACTAGTTCCACCAATATCAATTGCTAAATAATGTTTCATATTTATCCCCAAAGCCTAATTGTACATAAATGATCATAAATTTTCCATAGCAATATAAGAAATTTTAGAAATCTTGTTTATAACTATTTGTGCTTTAATCATCTCCTTTAAATAAGAAACATGAGAAATTATACCAATTTGTCGTCCGGTCATTATTTGAAACTTAGAAAGCTTAGGCATAACTTGAGCCAAAGTATCTTCATCAAGATTGCCAAACCCCTCATCGAGAAAAAAAGCTTCTATTTTTAATTCACTATCCCTTATTTTATCAGATAAAGCTAAAGACAAAGCTAAAGATACAAGAAATTTCTCTCCCCCAGACAAAGTTTTTACCGTTCTTATTTTATTAACATCTTTTCTGTCTTCAATTAAAAAATCAAACTCCTTGCTATCTTTATTGGTTTTAAGCTCAAAATCAGGAAAAATCCATCTTAAATACTTTTCATTTGCCAGCCTTAAAATATCATTAATTAAAAAAGTTTGAACATAATATTTCAATCCAGAAGATCTAATAACCACCTTCCTTAAAATATCTAGCTTATCTTTCCTTTCTTTAGCAAGATTCAATTCTCCTCTTAGCACGTCTAAATTAATTTTTTGTTGATTAATCTTTTTTTGAAGAGCTTGAAAATTTAAAAACTTTATTTTATACTTTTCGATGTCTCTAGATAAAAATTCAAGCTTAGAACCAATTGACAAGCTCAATTTTTGCAAAAAATGCAGACTGTCCTTATTGATTTGTTCTAAAACAGTTTCTGATTCAAAAGAAAATGAACTAAAAAAAACTCTTTTTAAATTTGAAACTATGTTCATAAAATTATTTCGTTCTTCATTTAATTTCACCTTTAAAGTCAAAATAGATTCCTTTATAAATTTAATTTGGGTTTCGGTTTTAATTTTTAAATCTTCTAAATTTTTAAGATTTAAAACAAGAGTATTCCATTCATTTTCTATACTTTTCTGCCTAGCTAAAATAACATTAAATTCCCTTTTCAAAGAAGAATAATCACTAAAACCCAAACTTAAATTAAGTTTTAATGACAAACTTTTAATCTTTAAAAGATTTTGGTCAAAATTTTGATTTTTTAAATAAATCTCAATTTTTAAATCTTTTTTTCTACCCTTAAATTGTTCAAACTTTTTCAATTTATTTTCAAATGCTAAAATTTTTGCTCTCTCAGAATAATTTATGTATTTATCAAACAAATTTTTTCCAATCAATCTTAAAATTTCACCATTATTCTTTTTAAACTCCAAAGCATTAATCTCTTGCTTAGAGATTTCTTCTTGTTTACAAGATAACTGATATTTAAGCTCATCAATTTGATTTTGTATCAAATGAAGTTTTGAATTTAAAATGTAAAGCTCTTTCAAACTACAAACCGACAATTTATCTTTATGCTGATAATTTTTATATTCAACCTCAATATATTTTAGTTTCTCTTTATCATTCTCAATAGAAAAATTTTTATCATCAAGATATTTTAACAACTCTTTATATAAATCAATCTTAATAAGATTTTTTTCCTTGTTTTTATTAAAATCTTCATTTTCAGTGGATTTTAATAAACATTCCAACCTATCTCTATATTTTGAAATCAATTCATCATTAAAAGTTTGAAATAATTTCAACGCTTCATAATAAACATACTTGTCAAAATCAAAATTGGATTTCTCAGAACTAATACTTTTAATCTCATCATTTTTTTTACTTTGAGCCTTTAATAATTCTTTTTTCTCATCCTCAAGACTATTTTTCCTTAAAAGCAAACTTTGATAATCATTCTCAACAACTGTAAAATCACAAATATTACAATTTTTATCAAAAAGTTCCTTAACATAATTAAAATTAAAATTATTACTATCCAAATCTTCAATTTCTTTTAAATTATTCATCACTTTTAAAAGTTCTACATCAAGTAATTTGATATCATTAAATAATTCACCCTGAATAGCAACAAGATTTTTCAAATTCCAAAAATCTGAACACAAATAATTTTTTCGATCCAAATTTAAATTTTCTTTTAATTTCTTTTGAAAAGAATAATCCGACTCTAAAGAATCTTGGTATTCAACCTGAGAAGATAATTGGTCCTCTAGAGAGGAAATTTCAATTTCCAAGCCTAAATATCTCTCGTTAGACGATATTGCTTGATTACACAAAGAAATAGCCCTTTTAATATTTTCAAGATCAATTTCTAATCGACCAATATCAACTAAATCCAAATATTCCTTAAGGGCTTTATACTCCCTCTCATCATAATCAAGAATTGATTTTTCATAAGATTCAGAATTTAATAACTTATCTATACTAAACTTTGTACGCTCAAAGTCACTTTTTAAATAAAATTCCAAATTATCATATTTTTTCAAATTAAAAATATTATCAATTATTGCAGTTTTCTCTTTAGGAGTTGATGTTAAAAATTCTTGAAAATTTCCTTGTGGCAAAATTACAGTTTGACAAAACTGATTAAAGTCTAATCGGCAAAGACTTTTAATATGCTCTAAAACATCAGTTCGACCCTCAATGACCTTATCATCAAAAAAACAACTAAGCAACATACTCTTAGGGGTCTCTATATTTTTTACATTAAGCTCAATAAAAGATTCATAAATCTTCCCAGAAATAGTAAATGTTAATTTAACATAAGCACTAGTCTCACCTTTTGATATAATATCTACAATTTTTTTCCCAAGTCTATAAACACGAGCATACAGCGCTAAAGTTATGCAATCTAAAATAGTACTCTTGCCTGATCCAGTATTACCAGAAATCAAAAAAATGCCTGATTGTCTTAAAAAGAGCGTATCAAAATTTAACTCATGCTCACCTTTATAAGAAGCAATATTTTTAAATATGAGCTTATTTATCCTCATATTCTCCCAAATATCCTTTAGTCAAAACCTCGTTAAAAAGAGAAATAAGCTCTTCTTCCTTAAATTTGATATCCTTAATAACACCATTCTCAAAATCTCGTCTCAACTTTTTCTCAAAAAAATATTTTTCATCCATTTCAAGTACTTCAAATTCTCTAATATCACTAGAATCGTCTTTCAAATCCTGATTTAAAAGTAAAGAATAGGAAATAGAAACTAAATGCAAAAAATTAAGCTTTGCTAAATCATAAATAGTCTCCTCAGCACTAGTATCAATTGCCTCATTAAGTTCAATTTTCAAATACACAGTAAAAGACTCTTCTTTTCTAATATTATTTAAAAAATCAAGAACTTCATTCAAAGAACCTTTAATAAAGATTAATTTATTGAAAATCGGCACTGGAAATGCTTTTTGCAAAATTAACTTATTATTATTAAAATGTAAAACATTTATATATTTATCATGGGTCTCATTAAATGAATATTGCATAGGGGATCCTGAATACACAATATTATCCCTTAGTTTCATGAATTTATGAATATGTCCAAGGGCAACATAAGAAAAACCATTTCCAAAAACATTAAAAGGAATAATATAACTACCTCCTAAAATATCAATCTTTTTACTACTACCAAAAAAAGAATGCGCCATTAATATTTTAGGAATTCCTTTATACTTGTTTTTTAAAAAATTAGATAAACTTGATATTTTTTCTCTGTAAGCATTTTCTAAATTTTCAAGAAATAGTTTACTGGAAGACGGATCTTCCAATCCAACAACATCATTAAAATTTTGCCCTAAAATAAACCTTTCATTTATATGAGGAAGGCAAACAACAATAAACTTTAGATTTTCATTATCTTTTAAGAAAACTATTTGCTCATCAGAATCATATTCTGTTATTAAAAAAAAATTAAACCGTGAAAGAAGTTTTTTATTGATGCTCAAATAATCTTTTTTATCATGATTCCCAGAAATAACCACACACCATTTACAAGAAGTAAAAGAAAGCTCGTAAAAAAAATTATTTACTAATCTTTGTTCTTCAAATCCGGGCCTCTTGGAATCATAAACATCTCCAGCAACAAGTAAAAGATCTATTTTTTCTTTTTTAATAAATTCTAAGAGAAAAGATAAAAAATTTTTCTGCTCCTTAAGTATTGAAAAATTTTCAATTTTTTTTCCAATATGCCAATCTGAGGTATGCAGAATTTTATAATTGTTCACAAAATACTCTCACTTTTTTTAATTCTTAAATTATGTTTATATATTATAATACAATATATAAACATAAGGAATTTATGCAAAATAAAAAATTGATAATAGTCGAATCACCAACAAAAGCCAAAACAATAAAAAAATTTCTTGACGACTCGTTCTTAGTAGAAGCATGCATTGGACATATAGTAGATTTACCAAACAACGCACAAGAAATTCCTAAAGAGTATAAAAAATACGAATGGGCAAATATATCTATAGATTATAACAATGGATTTAATCCAATTTATATTATTCCTAGCAATAAAAAACCAATTGTATCAAAACTAAAAAAATTAGTAAAAACAATCAATGAGATATATCTTGCAACCGACCAAGATAGAGAAGGAGAAACTATAGCATTTCACTTAAAAGAAGTGTTAAAAATTAAAAATTATAAACGGATGGTATTTCATGAAATCACAGAAACTGCAATAAACGAATCACTAAAAAATACTAGAAATATAGACATGAACCTTGTTAATGCTGGTGAAGCTAGACGACTACTAGACCGACTATACGGATATACCATCTCTCCGCTACTTTGGAAAAAAATAGCTTATGGGCTTTCTGCTGGGCGAGTACAATCTGTTGGATTAAAATTATTAATAGAAAAAGAAAAAACTAGAATAAATTTCAAAAAAGCCAATTATTATTCGATTTTACTTCAATGTAAACATGAGAAAAAAGATTTATTGCTTGAAACAAAATTAGAAGAAATTGACGGCAAGAATATAGCAGAGGGTAAAGACTTTACAAACGAAACTGGAAAACTTAAAAATAGCGCAAAAACAATAATAATAACCCAAGATTTAATGATCGAGCTTGAAAAAGAATTAGAAACCGGACAAAAAATTGAATTAATTTCAATAGAAACTAAAAAAATAAAAATACCCCCACCAAAGCCATTTACTACATCTACACTTCAACAAGAAATAAATAAACGCCTTAAAATTGGAACAAAGCAAATCATGCAGCACGCTCAAAAACTTTACGAACACGGATACATTACCTATATGAGAACAGACTCTCACAATATTGCTAAAATTGCGAGAGAAAAAATAACAAAAATAATAAAAACCAAATATGGAAAAGAATACATAGAAAAAAAAGATAGAATTTACAAAAAAGAAAAAATGACTCAAAATGCACATGAGGCAATAAGACCTTCTGAAATGTTTATCCCAAACGAAAACATAGAAATAGAAAGCAAAACTGCTAAAGAAATTTACAAAATAATATGGGATAGAACCATTATTTCTGGAATGAAAGATGCATTAAAAGAAAATATAAAACTGACTTTTAAGTATAAAAACTTAATTTTTAAATCAAATTTTACAAAAATAATTTTTGACGGATTTCTTAAACATACTAAAGAAAAAGATCAGTATCTTAACATAAATTTTGACTTAATAAAAAAAGGAGATATGTTTTCCATAATTCAAATGCGAACAAGCGAACACGAAACAAAGGCTCCACTTAGATATACAGAAGCGTCTCTTGTGCAAAAAATGGAAAAAGAGGGAATAGGCCGCCCTTCAACCTATTCTACAATTATATCAACACTTTTAGAAAGAGAATATGCATTCAAACTTAACAACACATTAATACCAACTATAAAAGGAGCTGCTGTAATAAATCTTCTTGAAAAATATTTTCCAGTACTAATTGAACTAAATTTCACCTCCAATATGGAAGAAAAATTAGATAAAATAGCAATAGGAAAGCTAGATAAAATAAAATATCTAAGTAAATTCTATAATGGAAAAAAAGGACTCAAAGATATAGTAATGCAACTAGAGCCTAAAATCAATTCCTCTGAATTTAGAACTGTTATTGAAAGTAAAAGCCTAGAAAATCAAGACAATAGCATTAATTACACAATAAACATCGGCAAATATGGACCTTATTTAATATTCAAAGACCATAATTACTCAATTACTACAACAACTCCATTAGAGAATTTGTACAAAAAAGATGAAATAGAAAAAATAATAACTGAAAAAGAATTAAAACCAAATATACTCGGTATTGATCCTTTAACAGGGCTTAATGTAATCTTCAAAAATACAATTTATGGAAGCATTGTACAACTTGGAGAAGACACTTATGCCCCTCAAGAATATACAAAAAAGGGAAAACCTAAAAAATTAAAAATAATAAAAGCAAAAAAAGCATCAGCTAAAAAAATTGACCCTGAGAACATGACATTAGAGCTTGCTTTAAAATTGCTCTCACTGCCAAAACCAATCGGCAAGCATCCTCAAACCAATGAACAAATCATTGCTGCAACTGGTGTTTTTGGGGATTATATTAAAACTGAAAGCGGAAGTATTACTTGCTCGCTAAAAAACGATATAAAAGCATATGACATAACGCTAGACAAGGCCATCAACCTACTCAACGAAAGAGTTAATAAAGTGGGTATAATTGTTAAAATTATCACATTTTCTAAAAACAAGATCGGCAACAAAATATATATTTACAAAAAAAACGACAAATTTTATGCTAAAATTAAAAGAAAGAAGATTGATTTACCCGATAACATTAATCTTGACGAAATAAATGAAAAATATGTATTCAGCTTGTTATAAATATGAATGATTTCAAACTCCCAATTTATAAATACAAAGATGAATTAATTAAAGTATTAAAAAACAATAATGTTTTGATTGTTGAAAGTCCAACAGGCAGTGGAAAAACTACCCAACTACCAAGGATAATATATGAAGCGGGTTTTGCAAAATTAGGAAAAATTGGCGTAACTCAACCTAGAAGAATAGCTACAATATCAATAGCTGAATATATTGCCAAGCACATTGGTGTAAACGTTGGAGAAGAAGTTGGTTACAAAATAAGATTTGAAGAAATTACAAGTCCAAAAACCAAAATAAAATTAATGACTGACGGGGTGCTTCTGCAAGAGCTAAAAAAAGATACATTGCTTTATGAATATGACGTAATCATAATAGACGAAGCACATGAACGAAGTTTAAATATCGATTTTATATTAGGCCTTATTAAGGACATTTCAAGAAAAAGAGACGATTTTAAAATCGTAATTTCGTCTGCAACAATAAACACAAAAATATTTTCAAAATATTTCAACAATGCACCAGTTGTTAGTATTGAAACTATTACTTATCCAGTACAAATAATATACAATCCTCCTCTTTTAAACACATCAAAAGGAATGATATTAAAAATAAAAGAAATTGTCTTAAACGTAATAAAAGAAAAAAAAGCAGGAGATATTCTTATATTTTTATCTGGAGAGAAAGAAATAAAAGAAACTATAAAAGAATTACAAGAATTAAACTCAAAAAAAAAATTAATAATATTTCCCTTATACAGTAGAATGTCTAAAGAAGCCCAAGAGCAAATATTTGTGACTACTCCTAAAAATAAAAGAAAAATAATAGTGTCAACAAATATCGCAGAAACTTCAATCACAATTGAAAATATTCAAATAGTAATTGATAGCGGAAAGGTTAAAACAAATAAATTCCAAACAAAAACTCATACCTATTCACTCCAAGAAGTTCCAATTTCAAAATCATCAGCAACTCAAAGAGCCGGCCGAGCAGGACGACTTTCAAAAGGAACTTGCTACAGACTTTATAAAAGAGAAGATTATCAGTTAAGAGAAGATTATCAAAAAGAAGAAATATATAGAACAGACCTATCTGAAGTAATACTAAGAATGGCAGATATTGGAATCAGAGATTTTACCCACTTTGACTTTATCTCAAAACCATCAACGCATTCGATTCAAACTGCAAGCAAAATATTAAAATCTCTAGATGCTATAAACAGTAAAAACGAACTTACAGAAATTGGGAAATATATGATACTATTCCCATTAGTGCCAGCACATTCAAGAGCATTAGTTGAAGCAATGATAAATTATCCACAAGCGATCTATCAAACCACAATAGGTCTATCCTTTTTATCCACAAGCGGAATTTTTCTACTACCCCAAAATGAAGAGATGGAAGCTAGACAAGCTCACTTAAAATATAAAAATCCAATGGGAGATTTAATTGGGTTTATTAATATCTTTGAAGATTTTAAAAAAGCTACAAATAAAGAAGCTTTCACAAAGGAAAATTATTTAGACCTACAAGGACTTGAAGAGATAGCAAATGTACAAATGCAACTTGAAAACATTGTTAGCAAATTAAATATACCAATAATACAAAAAGGTGTTTTTGATAACGAAGGATATTTAAAATCAATAATGAGAGGAATGAGAGATTATATTTGTTTTAAAACTTCAAAAAAGAAATACAAAACCATTAAAGCTCAAAACGTAATCATTCATCCCGGATCACTTATTAGTACCGATTCTGTAAAATATTTCGTTGCAGGAGAAATTATAGAAACCACAAAAATGTATGCAAGATCCATTGGTGTGTTAAAAAAAGAATGGATTGATGATATCAACCTTAATGGAGATCTTGAACATAAAAACATCTCTGAGAAAGAGAAACAAATAACAAATGCTAAGCAAACAAAAATTATCAATGAAATCAAAATAGGAAAAAGGAATTTCAAAGCAGAGTACAAAAACAACATTTATGTAATAAAAATTAACCTAGAAACACTAAAAGAAATGATTGTAAAAAACGAATTAAATAATCAAAATAATGAAGATTTGAAAAAAATTAAAATACAATTAATGCATAAAAATACAACGGTTTTCAGCAATAAAAAATTTTTAGAAACTATAAAAATAGTCAAAGGCATGGGAAAAAATTGGCATTGTATAAAAAAATATGAAACAAACAATGTAAACATTGATGAACCTGAAAAAATGAAAAATCTTTTAGAGTGTACAATGCAGTTTATAAGCTATCCTCCAAAAAAAACAGCTCTTTTTTTATCGTTGGAAACAGATGGGTTTGGAAATTTTAGACTAAAACCTAAACAAAATTTCATAATGGCAATAGAAGAATCTATGGAAAGCATAAAAAGTCTGATAGAAAACGAAGAATACATACAAAAGCTGCATTTTATAAAAAAATTAATAAATAAAGTTTACAAAAAATTAAATTACTTTTTTTAAAAGTATTCCTAAAACAAAGTTTATAATAAATTATGTACTGGCTATCCTTTTTTTATGCTTTATTATTTTTAGTAATTACTCCTTTTGCATTACAAAATAATAATAAGGAAAATATAGAAAATTTAATAAAACTATATATGCTTTATGATTTAACTAACAACTTACCAAAAGAATTAGAAACAATAAATAAAATTAAAAATTTTGACTTAGAACAATACTACCTATTAATTACAAAATACTATCTAAAAATAAAAAAATACAAAGAAGCTAATATTTTTTTAAATAAAATAAACAAAAAAAAGATTAAAAATCAAACAATAAAAAACGAAATCATTTCACTAAAATTAAGAATAAATGAAGATAATATTAATGAAGAAGAAATTAAAAAAATTTTAAATAATGAAAAAAATATAGATGTCAAAATAATTTATCAAATATTTAATCTTATAAAATTTAAAAATAAAAAATTAGCAACACGAATTAAAAACCTCATATTAACAAACTATCCTAAAAGCATTTATTCTTATAAAATAAAAAGAAATGAGTAAAAAAATATTAACACTACTAATATTAGTTTTAAGTATCTCATCAGGACTAATATTATCTAAATCAATCGCTCAAAAAGCCAAATACAAAATTATTAGGGGTTATTTCATAAATAGCAATTATGTTCTAGTAAAAATTGAAAATAAAGATTTAAGATTCACTATATCAAAACCTATTTACGACAAAAAGCTAAATAATTACTACTTTAAGGGCCAAACAACAAGTCATTTCTTAATTTCCAATAATGTTGATATTGCGATTAACACAAGTCCTTACGAAGTTAAACAAAACATGTTTTTTCCAAAAGGACTGTACATATATAATAAAAAAATGATTTCAAAACAAATAGCTAACTACGGAGAAATTGCAATAAAACACAATAAAATTGTATTAAATCCCAAAGAAGACGAAATTAAAGATTCCGATTACGGATTTAGCGGATTTTTTGTTTTAATCAAAAACGGAAATTATAAAAAAAACTTTAAAGAAACAAGGCACCCAAGAACAATAATAGGAACTGACAAAAATAATAAGTATTTATTTCTCGCTACAATAGAAGGAAGGGGCGTTAACAATAGCAAAGGGGCTTCTCTAAATGAAGCTATTGATTTTGCATTAAGCTATGGCATGACTAATGCTATTAATCTAGATGGAGGGGGCTCAAGCACTCTTGTGGTAAAGTCAAATAATGCCCCCCATAAATTAAACTTTACTGCGAACATCTTTGGACAAGAAAGATCTGTCCCATTTCATTTGGGAATAAAACTCCCTAATTAGAAAATCTCCAACCAATATTAAATCCAAGCATAATCTCAGTTGTTAACCCAGAAAAATTTTTATAATTAGAAAATGGAGAGATGGAAAGCATAAACAAAGGCCTAACATATAAACCCTCAAGATCGGGAATAAAAAGATCCGCAGCAAGCCCCATGCTTAAAAAAAAGAGATTGTGCCTATTAGAACTCAAATCAAAGGCATATTTTAACCCAATCAATGGGAAAAGCATTCTAATCTGCTCTTTAAAAATCATTGGATATGTTCCATAAAGCCCTAATGAAAAATATCTTCCATTGTGAGTAGTAACAAAAGCCTCTTTATAAGATATTTCAAAAAGTGCATAATTTGCATCAAAAAATAAATTAAAATTAATCCCATGATCTGCCCTAGTAAAATTTGGAGCAAATTTAGTGGAGCTTGTTTTATCAGTATAATTAGTAAATTGATAAGAAAAACCTCCACCAAAAGAAAGTGGATAAGAAATAATTAAATTATTAGAAGAGATGAGAAATAAAATAAAAAAAAGATATTTCTTCATTAACAATCCTTAAAAATTCTAAAAAATACCATATTATTTGTTATTATTATAGTACTAATATATAGTAGTATATAAAAAATCAAGGAAATTATGAATACAAAAACATTATATTTAACATCCTTAATTCTTTTAGCTTGCAATAGTAATAACAAAATTCCTCTCATTCAAAAATTGAATTTGCCCAAAAGCAGTATTCTTGGCTTTAGCAATAAAGTGGGTATAATAATAAAAGACTATACTTTTCTTAGTAAAAACACTAAGAAAAATAGCGAATTGAATTATGATTACGCAATTCTACTTAGAAAAGACGAAGTAGTAAAAATCGAAAAAACACTAGAAAAAACAGAACGATATGGAATTGAGGGGAATTGGATCCTAGTCAATTATAAAGGAACTAAAAGCTACATCTTTAGTAAAGATATAAACATAGTCAACAATATAATAATTGAGCATTCCAAATAGCCCACTACACTATAACCGTGAAAAAGTCCGATTAATAAGTAAATTACTTATTTTTTTTCTTATGCCTATTCTTCCTTCTTTTTTTCTTTCTTTTATGAGTAGAAATTTTTTTTAATTTTCTTTTTCTTCCGCAAGGCACTCCTTAAATCTCCTTATCAACTTTAAAAATTAAATTCAAAATGTCATCTAAATCATCCTCTGGATGAAACCATAAAACATCAGAAATCTTGGCAAAAAAGGTCATTTGCCTTTTTGCATATAAAAACGAATTTTTGTTTATCAAACTTATTATATCATTTAAACTATACCAAGGTCTACTTTTCCATAACAAAAACTCATTATAGCCTATCCCTTTAAAAGCTGGGGTATTTTCATTGTAACCCTTACCAAACAAACCTTTAATCTCGGAAAGCAATCCAGCATTAAGCATCTCATTAATTCTTATTGATATTCTGGTTTTCAAATCTTCAAAAGGTCTTCTAAGCCCTATAATCAAAATATCTTTAAATTCACTATTTTGCTTTTTTTGAAATTGGCTAATAGGAATTCCTGTTTGGTAATAAACTTCAAGCGATCTTTTGATACGATAAATATCATTTTTATTTAACATATTAAATCTGATAGGATCTACATTTTCTAATTCTTTTAGAAGATAGAATTTACCTTTAAGATCTAAAAGATTATTTACATAACTTCTTATTTTAGAAGTAACCAAGGGTGTTGAAGGAAATCCATCCTTTAAATGCTTAAAATAAAAAGCAGTACCCCCTACAAATATAGGAATTTTTTTTTTCTGTCTTATTTCTTTTATTATTCTTAAAGCTTGTTCGTAAAAAATTCCAAGGGTATACTCTTTTCCGGGATCTAAAAAATCTACTAAATGGTGCTTTATATGCTTCAACAAATTTTTACTTGGCTTTGAAGAAGCTATATCGAACTCCTTATATACTTGAATAGAGTCAACATTAATAATTTCAGCTTTATTTCTTGGAAAATGAAATAAAATATTACTTTTGCCCACAGCCGTGGGGCCAAAAATAAAAACTATTCTATCTTCCCTCAATTGAATAGTTAAATTTACCAGTTAAAACGTCATTAAAAGCTTGTCCTAATATTTTATCATCAAAAATGATATGCTCTGCTAAAGAAATATTGTCTATGATTTGCTCTGTACGTATTATAGTAGCAACAACAAGTTCATAAAAATTTCCATCAAAATCTTGTATTTTTTTTAAAGGCACTTTAGTCATTTAATCTCCTTACAAACTAACATATTAGATAAGTTTGGCTAATTTTTCAAATTTCTTTTATCAATTTCATCTCGAATTAATTCAAAAACTTCATTTGAATTAATATTTGTAACATCAATCACTAAATCAGTTTCTGAAGAATAATCATCAATATCTATATTATAGATAGCTAAATATCTTTTTTTATCATTTTCATCTCTATTAAAAGTACTGCTTAAAACATCAGAATACATACCTCCATCCCTAGTCATTATTCTCTCAGCCCTGACTTCCATTTTAGCATAAAGATATATTTTTAAATCAGCGCTCTTAGAAATCCAAATAGCAAGCCGAGAAGCAAGCACTGTATTATTCTTTTTAGAAAGTGCAGACAATCTCTTATCAAGATACCTATCCCAATAATAATCATCTCTTCCTATTATTTCTTTTTCATAAAATTCCGAAAAAGGAATATTATGCTCTCTTGCAATATCATGAAAAGTATAATTAATAAACTCAAGACCGTAATGTTTTGCAATCATGCTGCTTACAGTAGTATTGCCACAACCACTCTTACCAGAAAGTGCTATTTTCATTCAACATTCCTTATTTGCTCTTTTATTTTTTCTAAATTTAACTTCATGTTTAAAATCAAATTCTTGATATCAAGATCAACCGCTTTATTACTCATAGTTGTTATTTCTCTATGCATTTCTTGAGAAATAAATTCAAGAACTTTACCGCATATCTCATATTCAAGATTTTTATAAAAAGTTTCTATATGAGAATCTAAACGCATGATCTCCTCATTAATGTCTAGGCGAATTGCCATTTTAGCTGCCTCTTCTGCAATAGTTAAGTCTCTAAATTCATCCATTAATTTAGAGATATTTTCTTTAATGCTTGCAAATAATCTGAGATTTATATCACTACAAGCATCCTTAATAATTTTAAGATCCCGCTCTATTAGCACAAGAGTTGATATTATATCTGATTTAGTATTTTCTCCTTCAAAACTTCTCCCATTATTATAATGATATAAGGTTTCCTCTAAAACACCTTTAAACAAACCATAAATTTCTTCTTGATGCTCACTATCCTCATCAATTATTAAAGCTCCCTTTAATGATAAAAAATCGCCCAAACTTAGTTCATTCTTAATATTAAGATCAGTATGTGCCAAAGAATCTCTAAGTCTAGAAATAGCCTCAATATAATTGGGATTAACTGTAAAATTCATACGGGGAACCAATTCTTTATATCCTACATTTAAAAAAACATTACCTCTGCTAATATACTTTGAAATCAAATTTCTTATATCAAGATCATAACCAGAAAAAATTTCTGGTAACCTAAGTTTAAATTCCAAAAATTTTCCATTATAAGACTTCAAATTAACACTAAACATATAGTTACCAATTATCTTTTCCAAATAAAAAAATCCCGTCATGCTTTTCACTATAATACCCTTATAGAAAATCGTGTAAAATAAAATTATTTCCTGCGCCCATTGTAATAAACAAATCTCCCGATATTAATAAACTTTTTATAAATTCAATAGAATCTTTAACATCTTTAAAAAAATAAGTATTTTTATTTATTTTTTTAATATTTAAAAACAATTGAACAGAAAGTTCATCTGGATTAAAATTCTCCCTATTAGAAAGATATATATTGTGCAAAATTAATATATCAACAATACTTAGAACTTCAACAAAATCATTAAAAAATTCTTTTGTTCTTGTGAAGGTATGTGGCATAAAATCCAAAATTATACGTTTATTCTTATAAAAATTTTTAATACCAAAAAGCGTATCTCTAATTTCTCTAGGATGATGAGCATAATCATCCATGTAAATCACTCCCTTTTTCTCTTTAATAACTTCAACCCTTCTTTTTATACCACTATAATTTTTTGCAATTTTCTTTACCGCTTCTTCAAAATTAAAAATCGATTTTCCATTACTTTCTAAAAAAAGATTTAAAGCCAAAAGCGCTGCCGAAAAATTTAATACATTGTGAAATAAAGCCGTCTTAAGTTTAATATTACACAAGCCCAAAAAAGAAAAACAAAAATATTCATTCTCAACTACAATGTTATTTATTTGAAAATTCGACAAATCTTTAGATCCAAAACTAAAAATATTTATATCTTTTCTATTGATTTGCCTTTTAATTTTAAGTAAATTATTATCATCAGAATTAATTATTAATATCCCATTTTTCTTTAACTTATTAATATATTGTAAAAAAGCGTCTTCAAGAGCCTCATAATTTTTAAAAAAATCAACATGCTCATAGTCAATATTAGTTAAAATAAGCATATTGGGGCTAAAATACAAAAAATGTTTTTTATACTCACAAGTTTCAGCAATAAAAATATTACTAATACCCGCTATTGCAGAATTATCTCCAAAATCTTTAACACTTGATCCCACAATAACATTGGGATTTAATCCCAATTTGTTAAAAAGAAGACCTAAAAACGCCGTAGTGGTGGTTTTACCATGAGAACCTGCAATTCCAATACTATAGTATTTTCTAGAAAGCTCACCAAGAACCTCAGGATAAGATAAAACGGGTATATTCAATTCTTTTGCTTCAAGCAAAACTTGCAAACCGCCCTTATCATAAGCTGAAGAATATACTATTAAATCAAAAGATCTACCAAGTTCTTTTAATGAAAACTCATAAATATTTTCATAATAAGATATTTTATTATTACTTAAAATCTCATCGGTATGAAATTTATCAGAAACATCTACCCCTTCTACAAGGTATCCTTTTGAATTTAAAAAACAAGCAAGAGAACAAACTCCGCTCCCCTTTATTCCTACAAAAAAAATATTCTTCAAACTGTCAAAATCAACCTTCATAGCTCTCTTCTAAATAATCTTTTTTGTCATAAAATTTATGTATAACTATATCAATAGACAATATATTAATTATTGTATACTTAAGTACGTTAGTAATAATATAGGTTCTAAGCATTTCTGTATTATTAAGTAAGTTATTTCCAAGAGGAATATTCAAAAACAGTTTAAAAAGGTAATTACTTCCATCTTTTTTAATTTTAAGATCATAAACAATATAACTTCTATCATATTCAGAAACACAATGTTCAATAATTTGCCTTACAGCTCTCTTAGAAATAGACAAAACTCCTTCTTCATAAAAATGAGGCCTTACAACAGATCGAATATAATTTTTCTTCTTAGTAAAAAACCAACCGCTTTTAAAAAAAACTTTAATTGGGTTTAATAGTAAATTAGGTCTAACAGACTTTATTTCAAAAGCAGCTGCTGGCACAACATGCTCCCCCATTTGCCTTGAAATCCTTGCTTTTTCTATTTCCTGCCTAGTTGAGACATCTGTTATGTAAATAATCTTAAAAACATTTGGCAACAAAAGTCTTGAAATTATTTTATCTATCATTTTAAGACTTGTTCCTAATATTAATATTTTATTAAATTCTTCTCTTCCAAGAACTTCAAGCATTTCATTGCAATGAGCATCATCTTCAAATACAGATCGCTTTACTGCTCTAAAAACATTATCTTCAAACTTGGCAGAACTACCAGCAATAATTTTCATGTTTTTAATTAACACACCATCATCAATGATTAAAGGTATTGAATATTTATCTGCTACCAAATGCGATCTAAAGCTCTTACCAGTTCCAGCAGATCCTACCAATGCATACACCTTCACTCTAACAAATTTATGTTTAATACTAGTTGCAAAGTTTTTAACCTTGCTAAATATTTTTTTCAAAAAAAAATTACTTGAAAAATTCTGAAAATTCATAAACATCAAAAATATCTTTTACTTGCTTTAAAAATTCTAAACTAGGCTTAGCGTAAAATTCATTCTTTTTAAAGAATGCTTCATTAAATTTTACCAAAAAAGCATGTAAAAAGTAATTACTTTTCTTAAATTTATCGCAGTATTTCTTGTCATTGATTAAAGGATGATTATTAAACGAACATTGGGCCCTTATTTGGTGAGTAAAGCCTGTTTTAATAATAATTTCAACAAGAGTAGCCCTCTTGGAAGACAATATTGGATTAACCTTTGTAATTGCATTAATAAAATCTTTACCTTCTAAAACAAAAGTTTTTCTCAATCTTTTATTCCTAAATAAATGATTTTCATAAACAACCGTTGACTTAACCTCCCCAAAAAGTATTGCAAAATATTTTTTAGTTACAAACCCCCTACTAAACAATATACTTAGCTTTCTTGCAGTATCTATATTTTTTGCAAAAACAATAATTCCAGAAGTATTTCTGTCAAGCCTGTGCACTGCCGAAGGCTTGAAGCTTAAGGATCTTAAATCTTCCCTTGAAAGATAAGCATTCACTAAAAAATCAAGAGAATTTCTGTCCCCATGAACTAAAATGCCTCTTTGCTTGTTCAAAACAAGTAAATCACTATCCTCATAAATTATTCTTTCTCGAATATATTGAAAATCAAGATCACTTTTATAACATTCATTAATAGTTAAGTTCAGACCCTGGGCTAAAGATTTATACAAATAAATTTTATCACCTTTGCAAACTCTATATGAAAAATGTGGTTTTATACCATTCAGCCTAATATCACCCTTTCTAATATGTTTTATTATTCTAGCTTTAGACAAATTTAAAATTTTAATTAAAATTGAATCTAGCCGCTTGCCATTATCATTAGCAAGAATTTCTAAAAAAATATACTTATCCAAACGCAAGAAATAATCATCCTAACAAACTTTGCTATATTTTTTACAAAAAAAATTAACTATTAAAAATGTGAATATAGAAACAAAAAACGATGGAAAAACGGGATGAAAAAACCAAATATTCAATTCAAAACATAAAATACACAAATAAAATATCAAACCTAAAAACATAGAAGCAAATGCTGCTATTTTACTTACAAAATTTAAATAAAGTCCAAAAATGATAATAGAAAAAAATGAAACTTCTAAAGCTCCAAAAGCAAAAATATTAACAAAGAATAAAAAATTGGGAGGAAATAAAGAAAATACAAGTATTATTAAAATAAAAAAAATATTAGAAATCCTTATTACTCTACTAACCTTTATATCTTCTTTTAAATCTTTTTTATAAATAAATATTGACTTTATTAAAACAGACGTTATTAAGAGCAAATTTGAATCTACTGTAGACATTATTGCAGACAAAAGACCTATAAAAAAAATAAAAGAAGAAAAAGGATTTAAAACTTTTAAAGCTACATTTAAAACAACTTTATCATTTGGACTTAAATCTGGAAAAAGAATAATAGCGAAAAATCCTATTAAATGCATCAAAACAATTAAAAAGCTGATAATAAAAGTAGAAATGGGAAGAGATAATTTTATAGAATTTTCATCTTTAAATGCTATAAAATTATTAATAATCTGAGGCTGCCCTAATATTCCTATTCCTATTAATATCCAAAAAGAAATTATATATTGTGGTTTTAAGTCAAAATTTGAAGGAAGCAAAAGATTTTTATCTAAACTAGACGTTGCCGTCTTGAATAAATTATTAATACCTCCTCCCAAATCTAACATCTTGGAAAATAAAATAACAGACGAAACTAGCATTAAAAATGCTTGAATCAAATCCGTATAAGCTACTGCCTTAAATCCTCCAAAAAATACATAAATAAAAACCAACAGGGCAAAAAACAAAAGACCAAGCACATAATCAATGCCCCAAAAAACTTCTATAAGCTTAGCGCCACCTATTAATTGGGCAGAAATCATAAACATTAAAAAAAAACTTAATACAAATCCACTTAATAGCGCCAAAAAATCACTTTTATATCTATATCTAATATAGTCAATAATATTTATTGCATCAATTTTTTTTGATTCGCGATTTAATCTCTCGCCAACAATAACAAAAGCAATTAAAGTTGTAGGAATTTGTATAGTAGCTAATAATATAAAAGACAACCCATACTTATAAACAGCAGAAGGGCCAGAAATAAAACTACTAGCACTAATATAGCTAGAAGAAAATAACAAGGCCATTACAATAAAATTAATACTTCGATTTGCAAGAAAGTATTTATTTAATAACAAAAAATTACCTCTATTTCTTTTTTTAAAAGAAATCTAAAAATAAAAAATATCAATTTTTACTAATTAATAAAATAAAAAAACAAACCAAAAAAAATTTATGCTGGGAAACAAAATTCCTGACAAAAAAAACCACAAAGGAATATTAAATATAGTAACCGATGTGTTGATAAAATAGGCAAAACAAAACCACAAAAAAAACATACAAACATACAATAATATAGCGTACAAAATCCTATTCTTCATTTAAAACAACCTTGACTAAAGAGTATTAAAACTTATAAATTCAAATATAATGTGTATTATATAATATACATTATATGAATAAAAATAAACATATATTAATTGGTATATGTGGGGGCATAGCCTCTTACAAGTCAGTTTACATAATTTCTAGTTTAGTTAAATTAGGATACAACGTTAAAGTTGTAATGACAAAAAATGCAACTAAATTTATCACTCCATTAACCTTAGAAACCATTTCTAAGAACAAAATAATTACTAATTTGTGGGATTTAGAGCATAATGAAGTTGAACATATAAAAATTGCGCAATGGGCTCACCTAATTCTTATTATTCCTGCTACCTATAATACAATATCTAAAATTGCATCAGGAATTGCTAATGATGCACTAACTACAATAATATCTGCAAGCACAGCTCCTACTTATTTTGCAATAGCAATGAACAGCGCAATGTATTCAAATCCTATTTTAAAAGAAAATATAAAAAAGCTTAAAACTTATCATTATAAATTCATTGAGCCTGATAAAGGGTTTTTGGCTTGCTCATCAAATGGTTTAGGACGCCTTAAAAATGAAGATAAAATTATAAAAATAATATTAAATGAATTTAATCAAAAAAATTACCTAAAAAATAAAAAAATACTTATAACAGCATCCAGAACTGAAGAATTAATAGACCCAATTCGCTATTTTTCAAATACATCAACGGGAAAAATGGGATTTTGTTTAGCACAAGAGGCTATCAAACTGGGAGCTCAAGTTACAATCATTACAGGACCAACTAATGAAAATGAACCTAAGGGGGTTAATATTATAAAAATAAAAACTGCAATGGAAATGTATAAGGAAGTTCTCAAAATATATAATAAATTTGAAATAATAATTGGAGCAGCAGCTGTTGCCGATTTTAGACCCAAACACATTTTCAATAGTAAAATTAAAAAAAGTAAAATCAATAGATTATATATAAAATTAGTAAAAAATCCTGACATAATCCAACATATAGGACACAACAAACTTAAAAACCAAATTGTTGTTGGATTTTGCGCTGAGAATTCTAAAAATTTAATTCAAAAAGCCAAAGAAAAATTAAAAAAGAAAAATTTAGACTTTATTATTGCAAATGAACTTAAATATTTTGGTTCAAGATTGAACAAAGTTTATATAATAAATAAACAAAGCATAAAAGAACTACCAGAAATGGAAAAATCAGAAGTAGCTAAAGAAATTTTAAAAATTTTGTACTAATACTGCCTCAACAGCCTATTAACAATCAATAATCTTTTAAAAGCATCTTAATATATTCAGAATTAGTTTCACTTTTAATTTTCTTAAGCTTGTCAGAAAGTGATGAAGATTTATTATAAATAGCTCCTTTTAATGCAAAATGTCTTAAATCAACATTTTTACTATCAATGATTTTAGAATAAAAATTATCAAAATTACCCTTTTTAGCAGCTAACATTGAAGCAATACCTTTTAAAACATTTGAAGGTCTGTTAATATTATCATTATTAACCATTTCTAAAGCAATCGACAATGCTTTTAGAGAATCCTTGTCTAAAAGGTAACTAAACATTGAAATTTTAAAATTATTATCAATCTTAAAATCAAACATAATGTTTTTTATCTCAATATCTCCAAGATCCATATCAATTAAAGCCTTCGCAGAAGCCTCCCTAACTTTAAGAGATGGATCGCTTTTAATCTTATAAATCAAAATATCCTTTGCTGAAGAGTCATTATGTCCTTTAATAGCATTAATAGCTTTAAATCTAATATTATCATCAGAATCTCTTAAAAATCCTTGTAAAATCTCTTTAGACTTTAAAGAAGGATCTTTAGATAAAGAAGCAATAATAGCTAATTTAACATTTAAATTGTTATTATTACTCTGAAGATATAAATCAGCATTGGCAGTTACTTTCTCTGGAGCAAAATATGACAACGCTTCTATTGCAGCAGCCTTAATTGATGGACTCTCATAATTATCTAACGAAATTTCATAAATTCTATCCTGATAATCAACAGCAGCCATTTTTCCAAGAGCAATAAGTATTTCTCTTCTAGCGCCATCATTTCCAGAATATTTTTCAAAAACTTCCATTATATTTTTAGAATACTCAAGAGAATTAAGCTCTCCTAAATAATAGGCTGCAATAGATACCACATTGCCCTCTTTATTTTCAAGAATCTCAATAAGAATTTTTTTTAATTTCTCTTTATCATCAAATTCTTTAAGATACGAAATTGCCAAGCCAAGTAAAGCGTTTGAATATCTTTTACTCTCATAATTTTCAAGAATATAATTTGCTGCATCAATACCGCCTGAATACTTAAGAGAAATAAATAATTCAAGTATTTCTTTTTTAATCTCGGCATTAAAGGTTTTCTCAAGTCTTTTTTTAAGAGAAAAATTATATTGGCTATCGTTTGATTTTTTAAGAGCTTTTATAATACTTGTAACTTGACTATCAAGTCCATAAAGAATTGTATCGTTAACATACTTGCCATCTAAACCAACATTAGAAAAATTCTCATCCCTAAAAGAATCTTTTTTCTCAAGCTTATTTTCTGTAATTTCGGGTAATAAAGGGGGATTAGGAAGAGCTGGAGAATTAACATTTTGAGCATACACATTTAAAAAAAGCAAAAAAAATAAAAAATTAAAATATTTCATAAAGTATCCCTCCTAATAAACCTAAAAAATTTATTTATTCCTAAAACAGAATAACAAATAAACAAAATAAAAATACTAATAATTCCTGCCATAATTAAAAAATAAAGATTTTTAAAACTAAAACCTACATCCCACTCAAACTTTTCAAATAAGAAATAAATTACATATAAAGGAAAAAGTGTAATAATCGACTTTATAAGAACAAATAAAATCTCAATTAAATTGATTTTAACTCCGCTTTTTAAGATTATAAAATAAAAAACAATAACACAAATCATAAAAGAAATAGATTGGGCTAATGCCAAAGCATTCAAACCATAATAATTAATACCAAAAACAGAAAGTAGAATATCAAGGATAGAAAATAAAACACTCAAATAAAATGGTGTTTTTGCATCACGAATAGAAAAATAATATTTTTGGAAAAAACTAAACATCGAATAAAAAAGTAAACCTAAAAGAAAACATTTCAAAACACCCGCTGTTTTTTGAGTATCATAAATAGAAAACTTGCCCCCCATAAGAAATAAATTTAAAATATAATCAGACCAAATAAACATTAAAAAAGACACTGGAATAAAAATTAATAATAAAATTTTAATTCCATCTACTAAAAGAGTATTTAATTTTATATTATTTCCTAAAACAGCATACTCTGCCATTTTAGGAAAAATTACTGTTGCAATAGAAATATAAAAAATCCCTACAGGAAGCTGATAATAAACCACAGCATTACTAAGAATAGAAACACTTCCTATATCAAGAGTAGATGCTAATGCAAATGAAATCTGTTGCGTAACAATTGAAATAGAAAATCCAAAAATCATACGAACCCATCTGCTTAAAAAATTTAAAAATACTTTTTCTCTAAAATAAAATGTTGGTTTCCAGGTAAAACCAATCATAAGGCAATTTACAAACGGAACTAAAAATTGCAATCCCCCTCCAAAAATTACACCAATAACAGCACTATATATTCCAAAACGGCCATACAATAAAAATATGCTCAATATTATTCCTGAAGAAAACATAATAGGTGAAAATGAAGGAATAAAAAAAATTTTATATGAATTTAACACAGATATGAAAATTGATGATAGACTTATTAATAAAATATATAATACCAAATAACTAAATATAGAACTTGCAAAAATTAAGTTTTCTCCTCTATAATAAGATAAAAAATACATAATAGGCTTTGCAAAAATAATCATAACTAAAACAATTACACTAATAGAAATAATGTTAAAGGTCATAACGGTTCTGAAAAAAGAAACAGCTTTTTCGTGCGATTTGTTTTTTTCATATGTAAATTCAGGCAAAAAAGCCGATGTCATTGCGCCTTCTGAAAGAATTTTGCGTAAATTATTAGGAATATTGAAAACATAATTAAAAATATCAGCATCAAGATTTGCACCAAAATAATAAGAGAAAATCTTTACCTTTGCAAAGCCGATTATTCGTGAACAAAAAGTAGAAATCATGACCAAAACTGTAGAAACAACATATTTATTCATCGAAATTTCCCTCTTCATACTTTTTTAAATATGAAGTTTTAAAGTTTAAAAAATCATCATTTAAAATTGCAGCTCTAATCTTTGAAATTAATCTAAACATATAGTAAATATTATGCTCACTTGCCAAAATTATTCCAAAAAGCTCTCTCGATTTTATCAAATGTCTTAAATATCCTCTTGAATACCTTGTACACAAAGTGCAACTGCAATTTTTTTCTACCGGCGAAATATCATCTTTGTATTCTTTTCTACTAATGCGCATAATTCCACTATCCGTCAAAAGAGACCCATGCCTAGCAATTCTTGCAGGATTAACACAATCAAAAATATCAATGCCATGGTATATGGCATCAAGTATGTAATGGGGAGTACCAATGCCCATTACATACCTTGGTTTTTCTCTTGGTATTAATAAAGAACTATATTCAAGAATTTCTAAATATTTTTCTCTTGGTTCTCCAACAGAAATACCCCCAATGGCGATACCTGGACTGTCTAATTCTAATATATCATTAATGCTTCTTTTCCTTAAATCTTTAAAAAAATTTCCTTGAGTTATTAAAAACAAAAGCCCGTTGTATCCCTCTTTTTTATTTTTATACGCCTTGAATGTACTACGAGCCCAATTGGTTGTAATATTTGTATACAAATTGGCTTCATTATAATCAATCCCATAAGAACTACAAATATCAAGTGGCATAATAATATCGCTGCCAAAAGCTTCTTGCATAGCAAACACTCCCTCAGGAGTAAAATAATGATAAGATCCATCTAAATGGGATTTAAAATGTACGCCTTTTAGATCAATTCTTCTCAAACTAGAAAGAGAAAATACCTGAAATCCACCCGAATCAGTTAAAAAATTTTTATTCCAAGTTGTAAAATTATGAAGACCGCCATATTTTTCAATAGTCTTAATGCCTGGTCTTAAATATAAGTGATAAGTATTTGCAAGCATCAAATTACATTCTAACTTCTCAAGAACGGTATGTTTTAATCCTTTCATTGCCCCTAAAGTACCAACTGGCATAAAACAAGGGGTATCTACTCTGCCATGAGGAAGATTTAAAAATCCAACTCTTGCATTAGAATGTTTGTCATTCTTAATTATGCTAAACATATAAACATCCTAAATAATTATTATATATATTATTTTCTAACAATCCTATAAACAAAAAAATTGATAATTAAAAAAAATATAGTTGTAAAAGAGCTTGCCATATATATGTTTAAATAACCAAGATCTGCTAAAAAACTAAAAATTACAATAGAAATGACATAAACAACGGCAAAAGCAATGCTATTTAATAAACTGAGTATAAAAATATTTTTCTTAAGAGCAAGCGCAATAAATCCAACAGTAAAGCTGAGAAGCATTAATCTAAATGAAAAGAATACCCTATTTAGCAAATCAAACAATGCATCAGAATAATTTAAACGTTCACTCTTGAGAAAACTTATCCAATTAACAAGTTTAGTAAAATTTAATGCCTTTGACGATAACATCACAGTTCTTATGTAATCAGGCTCTAGCTTAATAATTCCTGTTCCATCAAGAACATCATAGGCATTCTCCTTAATTTTTCTACCAACCTTAACAAACTCTCTAACACCATAAAGCTTCCATTTATTATCTTTCCATTTAGCTTTATTTATATCATACCTTGTTTGAAACTCATCTTTACTGTCTTTAATTATAATCATCAAGTTAGAAAAAGTATTCTCATCAATATCATAAGATTTAATATTATAAATTTCTCTGGCAAGGTCTCTAATTATTATAGTTTTGTCGCTAGATCCACTATTACCAACGCTATTTTTAATCAAAAGATCTCTTTTTGCTACAGTATCTATTACCAAATAATTATCAAAAAAGAAAAGAATAACTGAAATAAATACACTAATTAAAATTATTGGTCTTAATATCCTTGTAAGAGAAACTCCACAACTAAAAAGACCTATTATTTCATTTCTCATAGAAAGATTACCAATAAGATTAGAAATAGCAAAAAGAAAAGATAAAGCAACTCCATCTGAGAAAGCTTTTGGCAAATACAAATAGTAAATATAAAGAATATCCTTAAAGCTAATATTTTTTTCAAGATAATTGAGAAGATTGACAAATAAATCACCAAGCATAATTAAAATCATGAAAAGTAGGTTCATAGATAAAAAAGTAAGAATGATACTTTTTACAAAAAGTTTATCTATTTTCATTTTTTTAATATTCTTAAAAAAAGAATTGCTCCTGCAATGATTAAAATCAAATTGGGCAAAATAGTAACAATAATAGGATTTGGTGCATACTGAACAGTATAAACCTTACCACCAATAAACATTACCCAATAAAAAACACAAATAATAATTGAAATTACAAGCTCAAGAATAATAGAATATTTCCTATTAGAATACAGCCCCATTGAAAAAGCTAAAAAAATGAAAAATAAAACTGAAAGTGGCAAACTAATTTTTTGATAAAATTCAAGATTAAACAAAGCCAAATTTTGTTTCATGCTTCTATCTTGATAAGGTTTAAAATTTAAACTTAAATTATACATATAGTTTAAATTTTCAAATACATAAGATTCATCCACATAATAATTTTGATTGTATAAATAATTTAAATAAAGATTTGAAAAATTTAAACTTAAAAAGTCTCCTTCTAAATTATTTTTTATATTTGAATCTGCAATTAAATTGTTTTGCTTTTTAATTAATTTTATAACATCTCTCATGCTCATTTGCGAAGGAGTTACATAATTTAACAAAAAACTATCACTAAATGTGACCTGATCGATTGAATATTTCATCTTATCTGCATAAAAATAATCATAAAATCCACTCTCACTATCTGTTAAAGCAATAGATAGAACATCATTTAAAATAAAATAAACTTGAAAATTTTCTTTTCTAATATCAAGATTTTTTGCCATAAATATTCTATCAAATCCTTTAAGTCTAGTGTTATCAAAAAAAGTTACATTTTTATAACCATTTTCCGATTTTTCACCAGAAACAAAAATTAAATCTCCATATTGTTTGCTTGAATAAGGCTTTAACACCAAATGAGGAACTTCTTCTTTTATTTCATTAAAAATTTTTAACCTACCAATAGATCCAAGTGGAAGTAAAATATCATTAGATATAAAAGATATAAAAACAATAATTATTCCTAATTTAAAAAATGGAACAAGCAAATCAAAAATTGATATACCAATAGAACGAAAAGCTAAAATTTCATTGTGAATCTTGAATTTATGAATAGTAAGAATTACTGAAATCAAAGAAGCAAAAGGGGGAGAAAGCGCAATCACCATAGGAAGAGAATATATGATAAAAATAAAAGCTTTAAAAAAGGGAACATAATTTTGAAGAAGTATTCTCATAAAGAATAAAATTTGATTTATAAAAAATACAAAAAAGAAAAATAAAAACGTAATTAAAAAATATTTAAAAAATTCAGCAATTATGTAAGATTCATAACTGTTTTTTAATATTTTCATCTACAAAAACCAAGCCGTTATTAAGAGTACCCAGTATAACATAATTTTCGAATCTAGAAACTTTTATTAAATTTAAATTAAGAAGTCCATTATTAGGTCCAAAATAATCCCAATTGTCATTTTCAGAATCATAAATTAATAGCCCATGATCAAAGGTTGCAAACAACAACTTTTTATCTTTAATCTCCATGTCCATAAAATAATTAACATCAATATTATTAGCAATAACGTGCTTTTTATAGCTATTTTTATTTAAATTTAGCTCGAAAAGCCCCCCACCATATGTTCCAATAAAATAACTATCTTTGTAGGCTTTTATAAAATTAATATTTTTTTCACTATCATTTTTGCTAAAAAAATCTAAATGTTCGATCTTCTCCAAATTATCAACATTAATACTATAAATAGCCTTGTCAACCGTTCCAACTAATAATAAATTTTTCAAACCATCAAAACACATTGAAGAAATTTTATTAGACCCAAGCGGTATATTTTTCCAATTTTTTAAATCATAAAACCATAGTCCAGAATTTAAAGTACCAACAAATATTCCATTTTTAACACCAAGCAAAACTTGTATATTACTAAAATCAGCATTATTAGGAACATTTATTTGCTTTAAATCCCCATCAGCATTATCTATATAGTAAACAACATTTTTCCCCCCAATATAAATTGTTCCATTATAATCTGCAAAACCCCTGATGCCATTTAAAAAAATGCTTTTTTTATCTTTAAGATAGATTCTACAATCATTTTTTTTAATATTATACCTTAAAAGTCCTCCTAATATATTAGTTACAAATATATTCTCATTAAAAATAAATGCATCAAAAACACTATTATCAAGAAATCCTAAAGATTTTAAATTTAAATGACTCACCCCAAGTTTATTACTTAAAAAAGTATAAATCTCTTTGTCATAGCCTGAAATAGAAAATTCATTAATCTCTTTAAATGCAGAAATTGCATCTGATTTTTCTTTAATAAGATATTTCAATTCAGCTGATCTTAAACTAGCATGAGAATATTTATAATCTTTTAGAAAAAGATCAAAATTATATTCAGAAAGATCATAAAAACCATTCTCATAATTAACATATCCAAAAAACAAATTTGCCTTAGCTAACAATTCCCTGTCATATTGATTCTCATTAGATACAATTTTATTCAAATAATAGTTCGTCAAACCAATATCTTTCTTAGCATAACTTTCTCTAGCTTTTTTAAAATAAAAATTATTTTCTTTTAAAAAAGCATTACTAAGGAAAAAGGATTCATTATCTTTTAATCCTATTAAATAGTCTCTTTTAAATTTACTCTCATTAAAAATATTATTGTCACTAATGACAACTACTTCTTTTTTCTTCTCTACAAGATCACTAATATTAGAATCTTGAATCGATCTATTTTGAATAGACTCATCTTGAATAGAATCATTTGTAGTAAGACAGGAAAAAAACAAGCCAAAACATACAAGACAAACTTTAAATAAATTATTCAAAACAAATTTCATATTATTTTAATAATCTTTATCTCTAACAATTTCAAGATCAATTTTTCCAAATTTATCTATATCAACTATTCTAACTTTAATTTGCTGACCTTCTTCTAATTTTGGAGGTCTAATTAATCCAGTATTGCCCCTTATATTGTCTCCACCAGCACCACCAAATCTGGAATATCTATTACTATTATTCCCAAATCTTCCAGAACCATACTTACTATCTCTAGATCTCAAGCGAGTACTTAAAAATCCTTCTTTTGTAGGAGTAAGTTCAATAAAAGCTCCAAAGCTATTAATCTTTTTAACTACTCCTTCATAAATTTCACCTACTTTTGGTTCCCTTACAATGCTCTCTATTTTTTCTTTAGCCTTTTGCATCTTAAAATCATCATCACCGAAAAGAATAATCTTTCCATTTTGTTCAATTTGCACCTTAACTTCAAATTCATCTGTTATGGCTTTAACAGTTTTTCCAGTAGACCCTATTACAAGAGATATCTTATCAATATCAATTTGCAGTTGAATAATTTTGGGAGCATACTTAGATATACCAACTCTTGAATTAGAAATTATAGAATTCATAATAGACAGTATGTGTATCCTACCTATTCTTGCCTGCTCAAGAGCATCTCTCATTAAATGCTTAGTAACATTTTCGATCTTAATATCCATTTGAAATCCAGTAATCCCATTTTCTGTACCAGCCACTTTAAAGTCCATATCACCTAAATGATCCTCTTCTCCAAGAATATCGCTTAAAACCACATATTTATCCCCTTCGCTAATAAGGCCCATAGCTATTCCTGCGACCTGCCTTTTAACAGGAACCCCTGCAGACATTAAAGACATACTTCCAGCGCAAACAGTAGCCATTGAAGAAGATCCGTTAGATTCTAAAATCTCAGAAACCACTCTAATAGTATACGGAAAATCGTTTTTTCCAGGAACCATTGATTCTAAAGCTCTTTGAGCTAAATGACCATGCCCAATCTCACGCCTACCAGTCATAAGCCTACCAGTTTCACCAACTGAAAATGGAGGAAAATTGTAATGAAGCATAAAATTAAGACGCTTATCACCATCAATATCATCCATTATTTGCTCATCAATACTTGTACCAAGAGTAGTTACTGCTAAAGCTTGCGTCTCTCCTCTTGTAAAAAGTGCAGATCCATGCGTTCTACTTAAAATATCGACTTCTGCAAGAATATCTCTTATCTCATTAGGCGTTCTACCGTCCGTTCTAATCTTATCATTAAGAATAGAATTTCTAACAATCTCCTTCTCAAAATCATCAAAAGCTTTATGAAAAAGAGACTCATTAGTATCGGTCAATTTCTCAAGAGAAGAAAAATGCTCATAAGATTTATTTCGCAGCAAAGTTATGGCTTTATCTCTATTAAGCTTTCCTTTAACAAAACAAGCCTCTTTAAGATCAGCATAAACAAAATCCCTAAGCTCCTCTTTAAATTCAAATATTTTTTCTTCAAAAGCTAAAGGGAGTTTTTCCTTCTCCCCCACAATATCTAAAAATTCTTTTTGAGCATTGCAAATTTGTTTAATATATTCATGTGCACTGTCTATTGCTGACAGCAAAATATCTTCACTAACCTCATTAGCACCGCCTTCTACCATTGTAATTCCATTTAAACTTCCTGCAACAACAATATCAAGATCAGAATCATGAATCTCTTCAAACGAAGGATTTACTATAAACTTACCATTTAAATAAACCATTCTAACAGCTGCAATTGGGCCATTAAACGGAATATCTGACAAAAAAACTGCTGTAAAAGCGGCATTCATTCCAACAATATCAGGAGGATTGAGCTGATCTGTAGCCAAAGTCGTAGGAATTACTTGAATTTCTCGACCAAATCTTTTATCAAAAAGAGGCCTCATTGGCCTATCTATTAATCTAGAAACAAGTATTTCTTTATCTTTTGGTTTTCCTTCTCTTTTAATAAATCCTCCTGGAATCTTACCAGCTGCATAATATTTCTCATTATATTCAACAGAAAGCGGAACAAAATCTAAATCTTCTCTTGCATTACTTGAACAACAAACAGTCGCAAGAACCGAAGATCCCCCATAAGTTGCAAGAACCGATCCATTAGCCTGCTTAGCCATAAATCCCGTCTCAAACACTAACTCGTCTCTACCTATTTTCAACTTTAATATTTTCCTCAAAATTCAACCTCTTTTATTTTCTAAGACCAAGTTTAGATATCAGTGTCCTATAAGCTTCTAAATCTTTTTTTTGGTAATACCGCAATAAACTACGCCTTTGCCCTACCAACTTTAACAAGCCCCTTTTTGAACTATGGTCTTTTTTATTTACCTTTAAATGCTCAGTTAAATACTTTATTCTACCTGTAATAAGTGCAATTTGAACCCCAACAGAACCAGTATCACCATCATTTTTCCCAAATTCAGAAACTATTTTTTGCTTTTGCTTTTTATCTATCATAAAGCAACTCCTATACCATTATAGCAAAGCCCTAACGAACCTATTGCTATAATTTAAACTAACTACTATGATAGATTATAATATTTTTTGTTAAAAATCACAAAAATAATTTACCATTTTCAATGGTATTTTTAATAGTAAAAAAATTATTTTTTTTTTACAAAAACAAATATTAAACTAAAATTTAATAACATATTTATATTTATTCAAACCTATTCCTTTAATGATCGCTAATATTTCCCCATCTTTGGATTTTAAAATCTTAAGTTCATTTATATTGATTTGAATTTCAACATAAGCCCCATTTTTAATAAGATTTATCTTACTAGAATCAACGCAAACCTTTTCAAAGTCTCTTAAAGATTCTAAACTAATTAAGGAAGCCTTACTTAAATTTTTCCACAGGGTGGAATCTTCTAATCTAAACATACCCACTTTAGTTCTTTTTAAACTGCTAACATACGCACAAGAATTTAAAGAATAAGCCAAATCTCTTGCAATGCTCCTAATGTAAGTACCTTTTGAACAGCTAATTTTTAAACTAAGTAAAGAAGAGCTAAAATCATAGCTTAATATTTGAATATTATAAACATTTACTCTTCGTTTTTTAATTTCAAAAAACTTTCCATTCAAAGCAAGTTTATAAGCCCTACTACCATCAATATGAATAGAAGAAAATCTGGGAGGACTTTGATAAATCTCTCCTATAAAATCTTTAAGCTTTAAAGATATATCTTCTAAATTAGGGATATAATCTGTTTTATCAATTATTCTTCCATTTGGATCAAGAGTATCTGTTTCTAATCCAAATCTAAATTCTGCTACATACTCTTTATCTAAAGACATAAAATAGCTTGCAAGCTTTGTATATTTTCCTACAAGAGCAATCAAAACTCCACTTGCAAATTTATCAAGTGTACCAGCATGCCCAACACGATTTGTATTAAAATATTTTTTTACAGGAAAAAGAGTTTCAAAAGAAGTTTTGCCTTGTTCTTTATTAACTAAAAGGAATCCATTTTCCAAATTTAATTCTCTCTTGTAGTATTTAATCCTTCAATTATTTTATTAACATAAAATGATTTAGAAAGAGAATCATCCTTAACAAATAGTAATTTAGGGGTACTTCTAACTTTAATTCGCTTAATAATTTGACTTTGAATAAATCCCTTAGCGTTATTTAAAGCTTTAACTGCATTATCTAAAGAAGCACCTTCCTTGATTGAACCCATAAACACTTTAGCATTTATTAAATCTTTTGAAAATTCTACTTTAACAACGGTTAAAAATGAATGAATCCTGGGGTCTTTAATTCCCCTACTCACTATTAAATTGCCAATTTCTTGAGCAATAAAACTTTCGAGTTTGAACTTTTTTATATCCTTATACATAAACACATATAAATAAAGCAAAACTAAGTTTTAAAAGATTTTTTTACCTTTTTTACCTCAAATGCTTCAATTATATCTCCTTCTTTAATATTAGCATAATTATCAATCATAATTCCACACTCATACTGCTCAGCAACTTCTTTAACATCATCTTTAAATCGCTTTAAAGATGAAATTTTGCCAGAATGGATCTGTAAACCATCTCTCATCACATTAGTAATCGCATCTCGTTTTATTAGCCCCCGAGAAACATAACAACCAGCTATGACCCCAACTTTAGGGACATTTATTACAGCCCGCACTTCAGCAAAGCCAATAAACTGCTGCTCAACATCTGGCTCAAGCATCCCCTCAAGAACTGATTTAACATCACTTATAGCATCATAAATAACATTATACTTTCTAATCTCAACTTTTTCCTGATCTGCAAGTATTTGAGCTTTTACAGTAGGTCTTACATGAAATCCAATTACAATAGCATCGCTTGCTGAAGCAAAGCTAATATCTGTTTCAGTTATTACACCTGCTGAAGAATGCACAACTTTTACTCGAACCTCATCGTTTGTTAATTTTTCAAGAGAATTTTTCAAAGCCTCAACTGAACCTTGAACATCTGCTTTTAAAATTATTTTAAGCTCCTTAAGTGCTCCTTCTTTGATTGAATCATAAAGATTTAACATGGTAACCTTCTTTACATTTTTAGAAGATTCATATTTTTTAAGATCTTGCCTTTTGGAACTGATCAATTTTGCTTCTTTTTCAGTTTTAGCTACTTGAAAAGGATCCCCGGCTTGAGGCATTGAAGAAAACCCTAAAACACTAATAGCCTTAGCAGGTCCAACACTCTTGACAGAAACACCTTTATCATTAATTAATGCCTTAACCTTACCATAACACGCTCCACCTACAAAAGAATCTCCTATATAAAGTGTTCCATCCTCAATAATAACAGAACAAACTATTCCACGCCCTAAATCAATCTTAGCATCAAGTACTTTTCCAATAGCTCTTTTAGATGGGTTTGCCTTTAATAACATCATATCTGACTGCAAAAGAATCATATCAAGAAGCTCAGAAATTCCCATATTTTTAAGAGCAGAAATCAGCACAAAAATGGTGTCTCCTCCCCAATCCTCGGGTACTAAGTCGTATTCTGAAAGCTGATGTTTAATTTTATCGGGATTTGAATCTGGCAAATCAATCTTATTTATAGCAACAATAATCGGAACATTTGCTTCTTTTGCATGATTAATAGCCTCAATAGTTTGAGGCATAACGCCATCAATTGCTGAAACAACAAGAACAACAATATCTGTAACTTGAGCCCCACGACTTCTCATCATAGTAAAAGCTTCATGACCAGGAGTGTCTAAAAATGTTATTTCTCGGTTATTATAAACAATAGTATAAGCTCCAATATGCTGAGTAATACCGCCAGACTCTGTTTGATTTATATCTATATTTTGAAGAACAGAAAGCAGTCTAGTTTTACCATGATCAACATGTCCCATTATTGTAATAACAGGGGGTTTTTCAATTCTTTTGCTCTGATCCTCCACCTCTTCTTCTATAACCGTTTCATCATAAATAGAAACAACATTAACTTTTGAACCATATTCTTCAACTAAAATAGTTGCCGTATCAGAATCTATCTTCTCATTAATAGTCACCATTACACCTAAAGCCATTAATTTAGCAATCAAATCAGAAGATTTTAAATTCATCTTTCTTGCAAGATCAGAAACAGTAATGCTACCCATAATATCAATTGACTTTGGAATAGGATTGGCTAAATTTTCCCTTTTCTTTTTTTGAAGTTGTTCAAAAACCTTTTGCTCAATTGTTTTGCTCTCAGTTTCTGCTTTTTTCCTCTTATAGCTTTTCTGACTTTCTTGTTGCTGCTTTTTCTTCTCCCCAAGCTTACGATTTAACTCTTTGATATTCTCAGAATCAGCTGAAGATGCACTGCTAACAATAGTAGGAACTTTGGTTTTTATAACTCTTCTAAAAGACACGGGGGGGGTATATTTATTTTGAGAACTATTTTTGGTAACATATGTTTTTTTCGTCGTACCTTGATATTGAGAGGCTAAACTGTCTCTGTTTTGTGCATATCCACCAACTCTACTGTCTCTATTTTGTGAATACCCACCAGTTCTGTTGACTCTATGTTGTGAATACCCACCAGTTCTACTGTCTCTGTTTTGTTGTGAATACCCACCAGTTCTACTGTCTCTGTTTTGTTGCGAATACCCACCAGTTCTACTGTCTCTGTTTTGTTGCGAATACCCACCAGTTCTACTGTCTCTGTTTTGTTGCGAATACCCACCAGCTCTACTGTCTCTGTTTTGTTGTGAATACCCACCAGTTCTACTATCTCTATTTTGTGAATATTCACCTTTGTTGTTATACTTATGCAAATTAGTAGAACTACTTAAATTATTTTTATTACTTAAATCACTATGTGTTAGAATTTTTACTACCTTCTTCCTTAACTTAACAATCTTAATTTTTTTACCATCTTCATTTTTAATATCATCAATATCTTTCGACAAACTTATTCCTCCTCAAACTCAAAACTAAGCCCTATCTTACAACCTGGGCAGGAGGTCATATTTTCATTAATAACAACACCACATTCAGGACAAAGAAGTTCTTCATCTTCTTCTGCCTTTTCCATAGACTCACCACTGTCATTAGCAATTATTATCATTCCCTCTTTTAATATTTTATTAATTTCTTCTTGTTTTTCATAACTTACTCCAAGATTAAAAAGCAATCCCTCATCTGCTTGTAAAAAATTGTTAATATCATCAAGCCCCTCTTTTGATAAATTAGAAATTACAGAAGAATCGAGTAATTTAAGATCACTTATTTTACTAATCTCTTCAAATTGTTCCTCTTCAACAACATCTTGCATAACTTTATCAAACATTTCGAGTGTTTCTTGCTTAAACTCTGAATTAGCTTTCATTTCTGCAAACTGACTGCTGGTTTTAACATCAATAGCCCAGTCAAGAAGTCTATTAGCAAGTCTAACATTTTGACCCATTTTTCCTATAGCAAGAGAGAGTTGATCATCGCTAACAACTACTAAAGCCTTATGTAAATCCTCATCAATAATATAAACATGCTCTATCTTAGAAGGAGTCAAAGCATCCTTTATAAATTCTTTAATGTCTTTACTATAAGGGATAATATCGATTTTTTCTCCTTCAAGTTCCTTAATTATAGATTGAATTCTGACTCCTTTTTGCCCTATACAAGGACCAACAGGATCAATCTCTTCCTTCTCAGAATAAACAGCAACCTTGATTCTGTAACCCGGATCACGAACTATTTTATGAATCTTAATAATACCTTCTTCAATTTCTGGAATTTCAAGAGCCAAAAGCTCTTCAATAAACTTTGGATGGGTTCTAGAAAGAATAACTTCAATGCCATTTTTACCTTTTTTAACATTATAAACTAAAACTCTAATCTTATCATTAAGACTATAAACTTCTCTTGGCGACTGATACTTCTTGGGAATTATACCATCTGTATTGCCAAGATTAACATAAAGATCACCATTTCTATTTTGTTGAACATATCCAATAACAACTTTATTTAACTTGCTTTTAAATTCTGATAAAATCTCATTATCTTCAATTCCTTGCAAATCATTCTTGGTTCTTTGTTTTGCAACCTGAATAGAAAGCCTATCGAAAACTTTAGGATTAATTTCAATGTAAGCATAATCACCTTCTACAATATTTTCCCTTGAAATATCTTTTTCTGATATTTCAAAAAAAGAATCTTTTACCTCTTCTACAATTTTCTTTTTAGCATAAACTACCAAATCTCCCGTATCATCATCAAACTTAATAAAAGCATTCTCATTGCTTCCAAAATACTTTTTATAAGCTATCAATACCGATTCTTTAATTGTTTTTCTAATAGACTCTATACTCATGCTACGATCATTTGCAATACTTACAATCATATGTCCCGTGCCCTTTATCATCCAAACTTCCTCCTTAAACTAATCTAGCCTTCTTAACATCGCTATAAAAAACATTTAATTCTTTACTATCTGTTTTAAAAATAAAACTTTTTGATTTTGATTTTAATATAAAACCTTCTTCAAATTCATTATCTAGCATTAACTTAATCTTTTTGCCCTCAAAAATTTGAAACTCTCTGTCACTTTTTATTCTTCTATCTATTCCTGGTGTAGAAAGTTCTAAAGTAAAACTATATTTAAAATTTGCCTCCAAAATTAATAAAATCATCTTATGCAAATCGGTCATCAAATCAACACCCAAAGAAAAATTTTTGCTATAAAGAACTATTTGGATTTTCCCGCCATTTTTATTTCTAAAGATATTAATTTCTAATATTTCAACATTTAAACGTTCTGTTAAATTTTTTATCAAATTATAAACTTCATTATTTTTGTCAAAACATTTAATCAAATATATTCCTAAAATTAATAAGGTTCTTTTAAAAGAACCTTATTAAATATATAAACTAAACCTTAAATCAAGGTTAACACTTAGAAAAAATAATGTCAACATTAAACCAAATTATAAGATTTAGCCAACGAAAGCTTTATAACTTTATCAGCTCCAAATTGTATAATAAGATCTTCACAAATACACATAGATGTTCCTGTAGTAATAATATCATCAAGCAAAACAATCTTTTTAAATTGAAAATTTTTATACTTTGATCTTAATTTAATTTTATTTTCAAGATTTCTAAATCTAAGATTTCCTTTCATTAACTTCTGACTTTTCCCATATTTTCTTGAAAAAATATTCATATAATTAAAGCCAAAACGGCTTAATAAAATACCAATATATTCCATGTGATCAAATCCATAAAATAATTTTCTTTTAAAGCTACAAGGAACGGTTACTATTTGATCAAAATTAATATCAATCAAACATTTAGCAATTCCGCTTGCTAAAAATCTACCAATTGACTTTTGACCATCTCTTTTATATGACAAAATTAAAGATTTATAATGCTCTTTATATTCAAAAAAATAAAGCAAATTCTCATCAAATTTAATTTTAAAATTAAAAAGCAACTTGCATTGATCACAAAGAGCATTGGAAGATACATATCTTTTCCTACAAAAAACACAAAAGGGTAAAAATATACTTTTTAGAACATTTAAATAGCTCATACTAACCAGGTTGAGAAACAACTTTTAAAATAATTTGATTTAGTAGCTCAATCGATTGAAAAGGGGTAATATTATTAATATCTATATTAGAAATAAATTTTTTTAAATCTAAATACTCATTTAATTTAACATGAACATCAGTATCATTTTTCAAAACCTCTATATTATGATTATCAGAAGAAATACAAGGAGGAAATTCTAAACAAGAGCTATCCTTTCGACTTCCTAAACTTTGCAAGATAACATTAGCTCTATCTACCACCCTTAAAGGAAGTCCTGCTATGCGAGCAACATAAATCCCATAAGAATTAAGAGATGGTTTTTCTTCAACTTCTCTTAAGAAAACAAGATCATTGCCTTGCTTTTCAATTTTCATTGAAAGGTTAATAAAAGCTTCATGATTAATAGCCGATAGTTCATGAAAATGTGTGGCAAACAAGCTTCTAGCTTTAATATACTCTAAAATATATTCTATAATAGAATAAGCAATAGCAAGTCCATCATTTGTACTAGTGCCTCTTCCAACTTCATCCATAATTATTAAGCTTTTTTCTGTCGCATTTCTTAAAATATTAGCTGTTTCATTCATTTCAACTAAAAAAGTAGATTCCCCTTTAGCAAGATTATCACTTGCTCCAATTCTACAAAAAATTTTATCTGTAATACCTATTACGGCCTTGGAAGCCGGCACAAAAGATCCTATCTGCGCCATTAAAGTAATTAAAGCCACCTGACGCAAATAAGTTGATTTGCCTGCCATATTAGGACCAGTAATTAAACAAAAGTACCTTTCTTTATTAATCCTTACAAAATTTTCAGTAAAAATCTCAGTGTTTTTAACATAATGCTCAACAACAGGATGTCGAGACTTTTCAAGAAAAATTTCTTTATCACATGTCAAAACGGGTCTTTTATATTCATTTTTTTTTGCCAAATAACCAAAGTTAACAACTAAATCAATATATGCAAAAAATTCTGCAACCTTCTTAAGAACTTTATTATGCTTAACAACATTTGACGCTATTTCATCAAAAATTTCTTGCTCAAAAGAAACCACACTGTCTTCAGCATTATTAATATTCACTTCAAGAGAAATAAGTTTTTCTGTTTTATATCTTTTTGAAGAATTTAAAGTTTGACTTTCCATAAAATAAGGTGGCACTTGAGCATAATTACTCTTTGTAACCTCAAAAAATAATCCCCTATTATTAGTTTTTCTAATCTTTAAATTATTAATCTTACTAAGCCTTTTCTCTGATTCAAGATATTCATCAATATATTTATTTGCATTAATTTTTAAATCTTTTAAACCATCAAGCTTTAAATCATAGCCCCTTTTAATAAGCTCATCAGAAGAGCTTGAAATTGCACTATTTATCAAAAAATAAACTTTAGAAACACTATCCTCTTCAAACTTATCAAAATTCCAATAATCAAAATTATGTTTGTCAAATAACTTTTTCACCAAAAAAAATACAGAAAGGGCTTTTTCAATAAATAAAAAATCTTTTTTAATATATCTTTTCATCTGAATCCTAGACACTATTCTCTCAATATCCCATATATTAATAAAAGCTTCTCTTAAAGTCATAGTTAAGCTAATATTTTTACAAAAAAATTCAACATGATCTAGCCTAGTATTAATTTCAGAAATATTTAAAATTGGATTTAAAATAAATTCCCGCAAAAGCCTTTTTCCCATTGCAGTTTTGCAATCATTTAACACAGAATATAATGAGTATTGAGAAGAAAAATCATTATTATTTTTTACAAGTTCAAGATTCACTTGAGTTACATCATCAAGAAACATGTACAAAGAATCATTATTAATATCTATTTTATCAATGTTACTTAATAAATTTTTTAAATTATTTTTTATATGATTTATAATTAGAAAAATTGAAATGTAATAAGGTTTTTCCTCATCAAATCCAAGAGAGCTCAATCCAAGTATGTTAAAATGTTCCTTTATAGTTTTTATTGCAACATCCTTATCAAGATGCCAAGCAGGCACTCTGTTAATTAAAAACCGACTAAGATTAAGCTTCTCTGAGTATTCATAATAAAAGTTTTCAGAAACTATTATCTCTTTAGGAGAATATTTCTCAAGATCCCTTTTAAGTTTTTCAAAAAAGCTACTCTCATAAAACATTATCCCAAGACTAGAAGTAGATAAATCTATATAAGAAAAAGAATAATAATTTTTATAATCACTAATAGCAACTAAATAGTTATTAACATCATCATTTAAAAAATCTTCATCAATAATAACACCTGGGGTTATTACCTCAACAACTTCTCTTTCTAAAGGCCCCCCAGAAGTAGAATTAGACGCTTGTTCACAAATTGCAACCTTTTTATCAAATAAAATTAATTTCCTTATATATTCCTTACTAGTATGGCAAGGCACTCCACACATTGGAACATTTTCTCTTTTTGTCAATGTTAAATTAAGAAGCTTGCTTGCCTCAATTGCATCATCAAAAAACATTTCATAAAAACTTCCTACTCTGAAAAAAATGATAGCATCTTTATATTTTTTTTTGATATCTAAGTACTGCCTCATCATTGGGGTAACATTTTTTTCCATACGTTTCCTAAAATAATATTGAATAATAATTGATATTATAAAATAAATATAATTCAATTAAAAATAAAGAATATAAAAAAGGGATTTTGCAATCTAATTACAGATTAAAAAAAGTAACGCCTTAAAAGAAAAGTCGTCTTAAGGATTTTTATTGTCCTTTTCTAAAAGATACTTAACAACATCGTCTGTTATATCAACAGTGCTGTTATGGTAAAGAATATACGGATTACTTTTTTTCATAATCAAAGAAAAACCATTAATTTCTGCAATATATTGAATACCATGAAGTATTTTGCTTAAAGATTCACTGTTATTATTTAAACTATTAATATTGGCCAATCTTTGCTGTTCTAAATTATTTTTTGCTAAACTAGAAACTCTTTTTAACTCATCAACTTTCAAATTATATTGGTTCCCAAAAGACCTTGCATTATCTAAGTCATTATCAGCAATTGATTTATCATACATATGCCTTAAATTCTTAAGCTCTAAATTTAACCCATTTATTTGTTCTTGATACCGATTCTTTATTTGATCAAGATTAGCTTTCAATTGAGGATTTAAAACTTCAATCACAATTCTATCAAAATCAACAATACCTATTTTAACAACATCTATCGAAAAAACATTAAAAGATAATAAGAAAAACAATGGTAAAATCAAAAAAAACACAAATTTCTCCATAGCAGTTTATATTAATATCTCATTTCAATTCCTAAGAAAAATTTAAATCCAGAAAAATATTTATAATAACTATTAACTTTATCATTGTCAAAATAAAAAGGATAAGCTATTATGAAAGACAATGGCAACTGAGGTAAAAGACTTCTAATTCCAGTTCCCCAGCTAAAAGCAAAACTACTAAAAGGCCTAAATAAAGAATTTTCTTGCCCTTCTAAAGAATAAGAAGCAAAATCTATAAAAAAAACATCCCACACTAAAAAATTTCTTAATAAAGGAATAGATATTTGGACAGTATTTACAAAGGAACTGTAAATATTTTTCAAAATCCCCCAACCTCTAGCCTGCATAAAATTTTCACTAAGAATTATGTGATGATGGGGTTGAATTTCAATTTCAAAACCATTGCCAAGAGGCGGCAATATATTTGAATAAACGCTTCTTAAAGTCAAAATAATATCAAAATAAGGAGTAAATACATCCTCATATCCTAAAAGAGAAAAATATCTCTCAAAGGTTGTAGCAGATTTAATAAAATGACTCTGACCAAATAAAAATCCGCCGAAAAAATCAAACTGTTGTTTGAGCAAAAATCCATTATTAGACAAAGAAGTAGAATTTCTCGTATCCCAAGCAGCACTCAAACTAAGAGAATTTTCAAATCTAAAAGTTTTATAATTATCTCTTAAATAATAATTTGAAGGTCTATTAACTTCATTGTCATAAAAAACATACTTTAAAGCGGTTTGCAAAGTGCCAAGAAGAGTTTGCTTGCCAAGATAATTAGAAAAAGTATAGCCTGTAAACCCTCCAAAACTAAGTTTAAGTAAAGAGTAATTCATAGCATTAAAATCGGAAAAACTCTTGGCATCTCGATATTCTTCCCAACTTGTAAATGGATCTGGAACTTCCCTTTTGCCAGAAAAAATAGGCCCATTAATATCCTGATAAGCGGTATTAACAGAATGTGAAAAATCTACAAATCCACCCACAGTCCATCTTTTCTGAAAAAACCAATTATCTCTAAATGTCAAACTAAGACTTTGCTCTAAAAAAGATAAATTTAGCCTTGCAGCAAAATAATAGCCTTCGCCTAAAAAATTAGACAGCTCCCATTGCCCAAATACTGAGAATGGAAACGAAGAATTTGCATTGCCTCCAAAATTCATACCAAATCCAAAATTACTTGTTGCTCGCTCCTCAATGTTTAAATTTATTTTCATAAGCCCTTCCGTATTGCTTGGAACAATATCGGGGACTACATTTGAAAAATAACCAAGCTGTTGTAGGTTTACCATACCCATCTTAAACTTATCCAAACTAAAAACATCTCCCTCTTGAAGTGGGATCTCTCTAAGTATTACATGAGAAGCTGTATTTTTATTTTTAGAAACAGTAATAGACTCAATATGGGCTTTATCCTTTTCTGAAATTTTAATTAAAATATCAATAAACTCTCCTCTTACATTTTGTGAAGGAATAATTTCTGTAAAAATATACCCCTCCTTAAAATAACTTTCCTTGATTTTGGTAAAATCCTGCTCAAATTTAGAATTATTAAAAATATCACCTTCCTTAAAGGTAATAAACCTTTTTAATTCTTCCAAACTAAAAACTGAATTACCAAAAATTTCAAGCTTCCCAAATCTAAAAACATTGCCTTCGGAAAGAAAATATTTCAGAAAAACCTCCTTTTCTAACCTTTGAGAATCTTTAAGAGAATCTTTAATATCAATAGTACTATTGATAATCTTAACATCAATATATCCATTATTTTTATAAAAAGACTCTAGTTGATACTTGTCCTTGTCAACATTGCTTTTTAAATATTTACCATCTGAAAAAAGAGATACTACTCTTGATGCTAAAGATTTTCTCAAAGTGCTACTTTTAAAACTTAGATTTCCTTCAAAGTCTATACCTTTGATAACATATCTAGGTCCAGCTGCTATATTATAAATAATATCAACCAAATTTTCTTCTTCTTTGATTTCAAAATTTACAAAAACCTCAAGATATCCCATGTCTTTATACATCTCTTCAAGCTTGCTAACACCTTTATTAACACTTGCAAGATTTAAAGGCTCATTAGCCTTAATATTTACCTTCTCAACAAGCTCACTATTCCAAAAAACTCTACTGCTATCAGCAAAAACAACAGAATTAACTAAAGATTTTTCTTTTACAATAAATGTAATAAAAAGATTCTCGCCATCTATTTTAAAAATCGGCTTAATAAGGCCAGAAAAATAATCAAGAGAATAAAGATCAATTTGCAATTTATCAAAAATTTCATTAGAATATGCCGCGCCAATGTAAGGTTTTAAAATATTAATAAAATCCACCTCTTTTTTATTCTTAAGTCCTTCAAAATTAATATCCTTTATTATTTTACCTTTGTAATTTTCAACTTGAGCAAAACTAAAAACAACAAAAAACATTAAAAAACTTATAAAAAACAAACCTCTAATTGAACCCATCTTAACCTCTTAACAATTTAATATTTAAATTTCCAAGAAATACCTATATTATTCCCTATTCCATCTAAACCTTTTTTCATAAAATTGTAATCAAACTCATAATTAACCAAAAAAAATGGAGAATCAAACTCAATACCCAAATTAATAACAAAATTTAAATCCTTTGAAAAAGGAGTCGTTTGCTCTTTCAAAAAACCAAAACCTCCACTAATAAAAACACCTTCAACAAGATATTTCCCTACTTTAACACTTGTATTGTCAAGAACATCAACAAAAGTAGGATTCCCAATTTTAAAAAAATTACTATTAATAGAATTTTTTAATATATCTGTCTTTATACTCAACAAGTCTAAGTTTAATATAGAACGCATATAATCTTCAATGGGTTGAATTAAAAAATCCAGAGCAATGTCACTTACTATTCCAATTGCCATTTCAGCAGCATTGGTTCCCGCCAATCGCAATCCCCCCTCAGCCTCCCCCATTGTTGAGCCTGAGAGTAAATATTTAATCTCCTGTTCACTCCTAGAAGGATAAGACATAAACTCAATTTTCCATAAACTCAAAGGACTATCAATCCCTATTGTAACAAGTAGTTTGTCATTCCTATCTTTAATAGTATTTGTAGCCTCAGCTTTTATCCATGGATCAAACTTAGTTCTGCTCTCATTAAAAGATATATAAGCACCACTTTTAAAGATAAATTTTTTATTATTATAATTAACAAAACCATTGGCAATATTCAAATCCCCTTTAAGAATAAAATCATCTGTTTTTGTATCAGATTTTATTACAAGTTTATCTCCTCTTGAAATAGTAGCTTGTAAAAATGAAATATTACTATCTGGCCAATGAAAAGTAACACCACTGTCAAAATTTATTTCAAGATGAGTTAAAATATCAAAATCTCGAACATTAATATCAACTGTTTGCGGTCTTTTTGCTTTCTTGAAGGGATTTATTAATAAATTAACAATAGAACTTTCAAGAGAATAAACCCAAGCATTTGAAATATTTAAAACGCCTTTAAACATAATTTCATCTGCATTTCCTTCAATTGAAAAATCGCCTAAAGCATACCCTGTAAAGCTTAAAGCAATTTTGTCAAACTTAATAGGAACTCCTGTTCTACCAGTCACATTAATATCTATCTTGTAATAATCAATAATAGTATCACTTAAAAAATTCAAATTTAAACTAGTAGCAACAAAAACCTTAGAGTATCGATCTAGGATAAACTCATTACTAAAAATGATCTTATTATCCTGAATTTCAACTGGCATATTAACTATTTCTAAAGTTCTATCACCACCAAACTTTCTAGAAGCTCTTAAATACTCAGTACTTATTGATCCTTTTTGAATATTTAAACTTCCATTAATATTAGGATTATATAAATCCCCATCGATATCAAATTCACCATTTAAAACAAGATTATAAAGAATTAAATGATTGTCAATATTAAATAAAGGATGCGAATCTAAAAAATCTTTGGTGATTATTTTTGAATCAAATTTAATATCTCTAACATTTCCAAGAATTTTATTTTTAATTATTTTACCTGACGAGTTGAAACTAAGAGGCAAATAATCTTTTAAAATAAAACTATATTCTCCACTACCATAATGGTATAAAACATTAATAAGGTCATAATCAATTGAAGCCATATTAAATTTTTCAAAATCATTACTAAATTCAACCGTAAGATTAGATAAAAACTCATTTTTATATTTAATATCTCTAAAAGAGAATTCACCTTCTGTTTTAGTTTTCAAAACTCCAAATCGCTCTTCATCTTTACTTTCAAAGTTTCTAAAATTTGCATTAAACTTATAAGAAAATAAATCGCTATTAAAAACCATATTAGATACGCCTATAGAACTGCTTAGATCATATCTTAGACTACCACTAAGAAACTCTTTTTTATTGCGCTTGACTTTTATATCATACATGTTAAGCTTATTGTCTAATAATCCTAAATTTAGAGAAAACTGCATAGGAATGCCTAATAAAGTTAATTTATCAGTCTCAAGATATCCACTCAAAGAATAATTTTTAAAATCATTATTTTTAAAATTTAGCAAAAAATTACCATTAATCTTTCCTTCCAAAAGAGATAAAGAATTAAAATTGTAAAAATCTAAATCTTGAAATTTAAGCAAAAAATAACTTCCATATTCATCGGAATTAACCCCTAAAAAATATCGTTCTGAATTTAAACTAGAAAATAAATTCAAACTTCCATTAAAATTATCTTTTAAATTGAATTGTCCATATCCTTGCAAATTTGAAAGCTTGTTTACAAACTTAACATCAGAAATGTACAATTTATCATATTCATATGAGCCCTTAAAACCAAAATTAAAATTATAAGCGGGTATTTTAGAAGCTTTTATTATGCTAAACTTATCTATTCTAAATTTCAAATCATTATTAAGCCCTAAATAGTTCCCATAAAAATTGATATTTATCAAAAGATCAGAAGTTTTATTGCAAACCCTAAAATCATTAACATTAAGGGCATAAATTATTTTAGAATCAAAATAATTGAAATCTAATTTAATACCAAGAGGGGATTCAGCAACAATAAACTTATTTTTAAGATTAATATTAAAATACAAAGGATAATTTTTATCCAGATAAGAAAAATTCGTGTTAATATTAAGCCCATTTTCAAATAGCTCAATAATCAAGCTGGAGTGCAAATTGTAATCATTGTATTGCAAATTAAAGTTATTTGATTTGTAAAAATTTTTCTCTCCACTAGCATCAAACATAAATTTAAAATTATCTAACTTTGAAAATACTATGAAATTAAATTTTTTTAATTTATTTTTATGATAATCAAATTTATTTAAATTAAAATCAGAAACCAAATTTAAATATTTACCTGAAAATAAAGTCTTGGGAAAAAAATTTACTAAGTAAGAACTAGGAACAACTTCTTTTAAAAAAAGCAAAGGAAACTCTTTAATACTTAAATTGAAAGAAAATTCTTTATCATCAAGATCGCCTTTTAAAGAAATTTGGGAATTTTTATTTTCTAAATAAATCAAATGGTCAAAAAAAACTTTATCCTTTAAAAAATAAGTTTTTAAACTTAAATTTTGAAAACTAAGATTGCCAAGACTAAAATTATCGGACTTAACCGAAAAAATGTTTTTATCTTTCTTAAAATCCAAATATCCATTTAGATCGTTCAAGTTTAAAATTTTTGCAGACTTAAAGTTAAGACGTCCTATTGGGAGCAAATCTTTTAAAGAATAATAACCTTTATAGTTTACAACACCCCTTTTAAGTTTTAAAAAAGCATTCTTAACACTTACAACGCTATCATCCCCTTTGATTTCAAGCTTTAAACCTTGAATTTCTTTACCCATAGCATCTGCATTTAAAGAAGAATCTATTATTCCGGCATATCTTAAATCTTTATCTTTCAAATCATAAGAAAATGCAAACTGCCCATTTAAGCTTATATCAAAATAATCTTTATAAACTTCATAGTTTTTGTTTAACTTAATCCAATTTAAAAGATTAACATTGAAAAATAAAGCATCTAGTCGAATAAAACTATTAGCTTTGTCATAACTTAAATTAAAATCAAAATTCTCCCTTCGTAAATTAAAAATTTTTAAATTTCCTTTTGAATAATTTATTTGAAATCCTTGCTCAAGCAAAGAAAAATAGCTTGTTTTCAATTCAAAAAAACTAAAATTTACATAACCATCCTCAAAGCCTTTCTTGAATTTCCCCTCAAAATAAAAAGTTGAATCTAAAATTCCATCACCAACTTTTTCAAACGGTAAATTAATTCCTAAATTTTTAATAGCACCAAAATCAACTACAGAACTAAATAAAAAATCTTCATCTACGGTGCTTAAAGAAAAATTTCTAACCTTAAAATTCAACCAATTATTCTTATTATTAAGCTTAATATTAATATTGATATTCTCTAAATTAATATTTAGTCTATAAAGATAATTGAAGATTTTATTTAAAATTACATTTCCATTGTCGTAAACACCGCTAGAATTTAAATCATTAGATAAACTAAAATCGTTTATATCAAAATTTAAATTACTCCCTTTAACATAAACATTTAAAATAATATTTTTATCGCCTAAAATTAATTTAAACAGATTTAAATCTACCCTAACAACATCCATTAATATTTTATCTTTTCCATCCAAACTTAGCTCTAAGCCATCTATTTTAATGGATGATAAAAAATATGGCGAAATCTTATCATATTTGATCCTAAAGCCAAATTTTGATTCAAGATACTTTACAACAAAAAACTTTGCAGAATAAATTTGAACTTGAACAAATAGATTAATGGAAAAAATTATTAAAACAAAAACTAAAAATGGTAAAATCAACAATAAAAATGTCTTATTTCTCAAAACCACAAATTCATACACTCATATATTGATAATTATTATTATATAATAATTATCAATAACCTAATTATTGACACCAAAAGAAAGGAAGAAAAAATATTTGTGATTAAAATATTAAAAAACTTTTATTGCATAGAAGGAATTGATGGAAGTGGAAAAACAAGCATTATCAATAAACTAAAAGCTCTTTGCAGCGATGAATCAAGGTATTATTTTACAAAAGAACCATCAAGCGGAATAGTTGGAAAAATGATAAAAGAACAATTAATGAATTTCAAAAATCCTTTAAAAGAATCAACTTTTGCGTATCTTTATGCAGCAGATCGACACGATCATTTATATAAAAAAGGTGGAATACTCGAAATTTTAAACACAAAATCTATAAAAGTAATAACTGATCGCTATTTATTCTCATCAATTGCATATCAAGGAAAATTGGGATATGAATTAAATAAAAACTTTCCATTGCCTGAAAAGGTATTCTTTATTAAAACAGACCCAAACATAGCTTATGAAAGAATACAAAAAAACAGAACACAAAGTGATCTTTTTGAGCTTGAAAAATACAAAACTTTTGAACAAATCGCTCTTAAATATTTAAAAACATTTAAAAAAATAGAAAAAAAAATTAATGTAATTTATATTGATAATTCAATAAAAGATAGCTTAGATAAAAACGTAGAAAAAATTTTTAATCTAATAAAATTCTAATATAATTAATCATATGATTAATTATATGTTTAAAAGTGTCACTTTCCAAATAAGTTTAATTTTACTTATTTTAGTAACAGTCCTAAAAATAAATGCATCGTCCAAATTTTATTATGCAGAACAATGGTATGTAATCTTTAACACTCAAATGAAAAAAAAACCTGAAAACTATAAAAAAAATATATTTTTTCTTCAAAAAGCCTTAAAATACCCATTTGGAAATCCAAAATACTCATTAACTAAAATAGAAACAAAAGAGCAGTGGATGAAATATAAACTTCTCTTCAAAATGCATGTAAATCTACTCCTAGTTAAGCAAAATTTACATTTGGGAGATTTATTCGATACAAGAAATTTATATTTTTTCAAAACTCCAGAAAAAAATGAAATTATTCTCAATCTAGAAAAAGCAAAAAAATTGTATGAACTGGCAATTAACTACTACAATGAAGCACTAAAATACCATAAAAACCTTGAAAATTACAAATCTGTTAAACTAGAAAGCGATGGAATAACAAACTGGGAAAACGAATATCATAAAATTTCTCTTAAAGAGTTTGATTACTATGACATCATTAAAAAAGAACTCATGCGAATTGACGAAGCTAAAGCATTTTTTGAAAAAAGTCCAAACTATTATTAAAAAAATTCTTTGCCTTCTTTGGAAAAAAAAATTTTATTTATATAATCCTTATTTAAAGAAAACTTTAAAACAAGATCTTTAAAATTATCTTTACTTAAGATGCTATATTCTGAGAAAAGGGTTATTAACGCTCTTTCTGCTAAAAAAGGCAGTTCTAAAATATTTCTTAAAATTTCAGCTCTAAATTCATACCCTTTTTCACTATCTAAAGAATTTACAAAATTAGAATTTTCAGCATCGCTGCTTAATGATACAATTTCATTTTCAAGAAATTTTTCATCTCCTTGTGAATACAACAAGGCGAATGGCTTTAAAAAAGAAAAAAAATACTCTTTACCCACAAGATAATGGTGCATTGAGCATCTTGTAGCGTAATTTGGATAAATAGCAGATTCAATCTCTTCATCACCACCAACAATAAGCAAAGGATCAAAATAGGGAGCTGGGATTTCTTTATTATTGTAAAAATAATACCTGTATGAAAAAAAAGATTCTTCCATACAATCAATATGCCCGCAATAAGCTCCAAGCTTATAAATCTTATCCGAATATTCTACCAAAAGTTTAGCAGTATCATTAAAAGATTCTTTCCTAAAATTATAAAGTAATGTAGGCAATATAAATAAAATATTTTCATTTAACGAAATTTTATTTAAAACAAAAATTAAACGTTCATCATAAAAACATGCCTCATCAATAATAAAAGTACCACAATTAGGATTAGAAGCTATTAATTTTTCAATATCAAAAGAGCTACTCGCAAAACCAATCTCATCAATTTTATCTTTTCCACCACCCCTATATGGTATTACATTTTCTGGATAATCTTGAAACCTCCTCTTGTCGAGAAAATTTCTAATAAAAAATACATTAACTCTATTCCTATTTCCTTTAATAATATTACCCAGCACCTTAAAAGATTTTTTTCTTACAACAAGCGAATCTTTATAAATTTTTGCAGCATATTCTGTTTTCCCGCTTCCCATAGGTCCAACTACAAGGATTAAATTCATTTTGATTTTAAAGTCAAAATGACTAATAGACACAATGTTATTAAATTTAATATCTTCTTTATTAGCAAAGTCTAAACAAAAGCCCAAAAATCCTCCTAAAGTAAACTTGAATTCAACTATACAAAAAAGCATAGCTAAAAAACATTAATATTGAAAACCTAAAAATTAATAGTTGGTTTTTATTTGAAAGTTATCATTAAAAAGAATAATAACTTTCAAAGCAATCATCATCCAACAAAGCTTTCTTTGTTTTTAATTTATCCTTCTCATAAATCTCAATATAATTAAATTTCTTAGAGCCATTAACCTTTCTATAAATTGAAACCAAACTTCCGCGCACATAATTTTTAATTTCTACTAAATTAAACCCAAAATATTTTTTTTTATTTATCAAGCTTGATCTAATATCTAAAACAGAAATTTTTTCAAAAAATAAATTTAAAGCGGTGGGTAGAAAAAAATCTTTAATGTTAATTAAGAACAACTCCCTAATCCCAAGACTATTAAAATTGTAACCTAAATTATTAAAAATATTACACTTAAATGCATGTAAAGCAAAAGTATAAACATCTTTTTTATCAGGATATTGAACCTCAATCATATCAACGTAAGGATAAACAGAATAACTTATTTTATAACCAAGTAAACTATTCTCATAATAAACTGGAGACTTGTCTTTAAAATAAACTTTATTAAAATATTTATTATTTAAACTAAATTTATTACCAAAATCTACTATTCCTGAAAAAATACCTACTAAAACTCCATCTTTGAGTATAGCAATATTATTTTTATTATCAATAAAATAAATTCCTGACACTCTTTTATAATCTTCTAAAAATTTACTCTTCATGTCGGGATCCTCTAAAAGATCATAAAACATTTTATATTCATTTATTGTATCAGGAGGAAATTTTTTAAAAATCTTATAAGCTTCAACGGGATCTAAAAGTTTGTATTTTAAAAAATAAATGCCATTAATCCCATTATATTCTTTAATTTTACCCTTAAGAAAAGAAAACAAAGAAACAGAATTGTCATAATTAAAATCTGAATTTCTAAATATATAATTAATATTTTCAGTTGTAAAGAAAGAATCTTCTTTTGATCTAATGGTATTAAAAATGCTAAAAAAAAACCTATCTTCTTTTAAAAACCACTTAAAAAATAAAAAATCATTACCATACAAGAAAAAAGCTTTGAATAAAATTTTTTTAAAATCATCTCCAAAGCTTTCAAGTCTTCCAGAAGCTTCAAGTCTCATGCAAATCAAATCTTTATCTATTTGCAATTCTTCATTTAAGTTCTCATACAAAGTAATAATTTCTTTATACATATTCTTATTTTCATTTTGTCTTAAAAGCAACGCAAAATAACAAGTGTATACTTCTTTAAGAGTTATTGCTTTAAAATTATTAATATTAATTGCTTTTTTTAATAAGTAAATTCTATCTATTAAAGCAATATCCTCTTTTAATGCAATCTCATAAAGAGAGTCTGAGGCTAGCAAGTTGAAATCAAGAGATCCATAAATTAAATCATTTCCTTTTTGGAAATTGGAAAAATTTTTAGACTCATTGAAAAGAATATTTGAAATATCTTCATCTTCTTTGATTAAAAATGCATTTAAGTTTATAGAAATAAAAAGAATCAAAATCATCTTTAAATAAAACATAAACACTTACCCTAACCTTTTATATCTTCCTCCTTTACTTCTTTTGCCGTAGACTCTACCGCAAATAACTCGTATTCATCTTTACTAGCTTCAAAACCCAAAAGCTCTCTTACTTCTTTGTCTGTTAAAGTTTCCTTTAAAACAAGTTCCTTTGCAAGCTTAACAAGTTGATCCTTATGCTTTACAAGAATATCTGATGCCTCTTTTAAACATTCTTCAAGTATTCTTTTTACCTCTCTGTCAACTTTATCAGCAGTATTCTCAGAATAAGCCTTAGACTTTGAAAACTCTTTTGGAAGAAAAATGGGTGCTTCATCATCTACTAAAAATATTGGCCCAACTTCTTCGCCCATTCCCCACTCCGTAACCATTTTTTTAGCCAAACTAGTAGCTTGCATTAAATCATTTTGAACACCCGCCGTTGTAACACCCAAATTTATTTGCTCGCTAGCATAACCACCATAACATATCTTTATTTTATCAAGAATTTGATGTTTGTTTATCGAAAGTCTATCTTCTCTTGGAAGCGAAAATGCAACACCAAGCGCTCTACCTCTTGGAATAATAGTGACCTTGTGTAATGGATCAGCATGTTCAAGATAATAATGAAGCAAAGCATGGCCTGCCTCGTGATAAGCTGTCTCAAGCTTTTGTTTATCAGTAATAGTCATAGATTTTTTTGCAACTCCCATCAATATTTTGTCTCTGGCCTCTTCCATATCCTTCATTAAAATTTCATCTTGATTATTCCTTGCAGCTATTAAAGCTGCTTCATTAATTAAATTTGCAAGATCAGCACCACTAGCTCCAGGAGTAGCTCTTGCTATTACCTGTAAATTAATATTTTTTGAAAGCTTTGTTTTTGAAGAATGAATATTTAATATTGCCTCTCTTTCTTTAATATCAGGCAAAGAAACTGTCACTTGCCTATCAAATCGTCCAGGCCTAAGCAAAGCAGAGTCAAGAACATCAGGACGATTTGTAGCGGCCATAACAATTACATTAGTATGCGTTCCAAATCCATCCATTTCAACCAATAGCTGATTAAGAGTTTGCTCTCTTTCATCATGACCACCGCCAAGTCCTGCACCACGACTTCTACCAACAGCATCAAGCTCATCAATAAAAATGATGCATGGAGAATTTTTCCTAGCATTATCAAATAAATCTCTAACACGACTTGCTCCAACTCCAACAAACATTTCAACAAAATCAGAACCTGACATGTGAAAAAAACTAACCCCAGCCTCACCAGCAACAGCTTTGGCAAGTAAAGTCTTACCGGTACCCGGAGAGCCAACCAAAAGTACTCCTTTTGGAATTTTAGCACCTATTTTTTCAAATTTTTTTGGATTTTTAAGAAATTCAACAACTTCACGAAGCTCTTGCTTAACCTCTTCTTGACCAGCCACATCTTTAAAGGTAATTTTATTTTTTCCAGCTTCATACTTTTGAGCATTACTTTTCCCAAATGTAAAAACTTTTCCACCACCACCTTGAGTTTGACGAAATATAAAGAAAAAGAAAATAAAAAATAAAATCCACGGCAAAGTTTGCAATAAAACTCCAATCAAAGAAGCTTGGCTTTTACCAGAGCTAAGCTCAACTTTTTTACTCTTTAGTTCTGAAAGTAGATTTATATCAAGATAGGGAATACTGGTAGAAAAATAAGATTTTACAAAGTTAGAACCCTTGACAACAAATTGAATCAGATTTTTATCAATTATTACTACAGACTCAACTAGACCATTGTCCAAATAACTCTGAAAAGTGCTATAAGGAACATTTTTATAGCTTTCCCCTCCCCTTACAAAATATGACATAAATATTGCTGAAATTAAAAAAATAACAACAAGCCCTAAAATCCAATTTTTATTTTTCTTTTTGTTATTAGATTTTCCATTATTATTCATATTACTATTGCCATTCATTCCTTTAAAAGCCCTCCAATCAAAGATATACTAATTTTTTTAAGAATGCTTTTTTCACTCCATACTAAGTTTAAAGTATTTAAATCAATAACTCCGATTAACCTGTTATCTAGTGCTAACAATATTAAATAAATCGGATTACACCTTATAAACTTAGAAAAAAACTTTTTTGCTTTCAACTTATCCTTAAAAAATTTATGTCTAAACTCATAAGAACAACATTTTAACCTTGATACAGAAGCTGTATCGCACTCTAAACATTTTAGCAAAATCTTACCTAAAGATAAACTATGCCATTTACCAACTTCTAAAATAAAATCAAAAGGTTTGTAAAATTTTTCATCCCTTTTAAAAATTAAATTAATTTTATTATGCCTTTTTTCTAAAAAAAAATCATTGGTTTTTAACAAAACATTATTTTTCTTTCTATTAATCTCTACTTTAAACATTTCATTAAGAGCTTTATAAGAAATTTTAGTTACAATTCCCTCTGAATTTAAAATTTTAAAAATCAATCTAAACACTAAATACTTAGGGAAATCTAAAAAAGTTTTTATATCAAAAGAATAATAGTATTTACCTTTCTCAACAGGAAAAAATTCATCTTTTTCAAAATAATTTGCAAATTCCTTTGAAAATTCAGATATCCTTTTAAGACATTTTTCATATCCTTTAAAAACCTTTCCTATAGAGGGTAGCAAATTATTTCTAACTCTATTTCTTAGGTATAAATTTTGAGAATTTGTACTATCAACAAAAACTCTAATATTATTCAAAGATAAAAAATTTTCAATTTCTAGTCTTGAAACTTCTAGCAAGGGTCTTATAATATTTCCATTGACACTAGGAATACCTGCAAGGCCATCCAAAAAAGATCCTTGAAAAAATCTCATAATTATTGTTTCAATTTGATCGTTCTCGTTATGAGCAAGCGCAATATAATTTGCATCATTTTCTTTAAGAGCATTTTCTAAAGCATTATATCTACATTTCCTTGCAAGCTCTTCAATAGATACTCCCAGCCTAATTGCTTCACTTTTTATATCTATATCACATTTCTTAATTTGTAAAGCAATGTTATAAAAATCACAAAACTCCTTTACATGCTCTATTTCTTGATTTTGTTCATTATCAGCTCTGATAAAATGAGCAAAATAAAATGCAACAATATTATTTCTCAAATAATATTTTAAATTCAACAATAAAGTTGTAGAATCAGTCCCTCCAGAAAAAGCAACAATAACACGACTTTTATTTAAAGAATTTTTTTTATAAAATTCATCTATTTTAATTTGTATATTATCGTCTAAAAAATGCATTAAAAATTACTAGAATTTATTTTTTGAACCTTATTTTTAAAATTTGCCTCACTAATATCAATTACCTCATCACTTAAAAAATCATACAATTTTTCAAGCCTATCTATTTCGTCCTTGCAAAATCTAGAAAGAACAAAGCTCTTTATGTCCCGCATAACATTATTTCCAACTCCAATATAAAGTCTACTGTAATTAGAGCTTCCAAGAACACTTGAAATCGACTTAAGACCATTATGAGTAGACATACTGCCTCGCTCTTTAAGTCTGCATTTCCCCAAAGGAAGATCAACATTATCAAGAACCACTAATAAATTCTTTACGCACATATAAAAATCTGAAAATATCGAAGGAAATAAAGATCCGCTTAAATTCATATAAGTTAATGGCTTAACCAAAACTACTCGTCTAGAAATCATTCTTAACTCTGAATATTCATATTTTTTTTTTCTCTTTAAGCAAAGGCCGTTCTTAGAAACAATTTTATCTAAAAGAGAAAAACCAACATTATGTCTGGTTAAAGAAAATTCTAATCCAGGGTTTCCTAATCCAAGTATTAACAACCCCATAAAATCACTTTATAATAACAACTTCCAAATTCTCATCACTTTCTGCAAGCCTAACATTAGAAGGCAATAGAAGATCTTTAAGAAGGACTCTATCTCCTTTGTTAACAGGAGTTAAATCAAGCTCTATGAATTCTGGCAAATCTAAGGGTAAAGACCTTACCTTAACTTGCTCTTTTAAAACAGTCAAAATTCCACCCTCTTTAACCCCAATAGAAGCCCCAATAAGCTTAATAGGAATATACTTTTCAAGCTCAACTCGCTTATCTACTTCGTAAAAATCAATATGATAAATGAGCTTGCTGGCAATATTTTCTGCAACATCTTTAACAAAAACACATCTTTCAAACTTGCCGTCATCTAATATCAAGACAGTATTATCTGTAAACTTTGCAAATTTTTTATTAAATTCACTACTATTAATTTTTAAATGCAAAACATCATTGCCCTGTCCATAAACAACAGCCGGTATTTCACATTTAGCCCTTATTCTGCGAGCATTAGAAGACCCAAAGCTTGACCTATACTTACAACTTAAAACCCTGCTATTTTCCACCAAAAAACTCCTAATATAAAATACTGGGACGGAAGGATTCGAACCCTCGAATGACTGGACCAAAACCAGTTGACTTACCGCTTGTCGACGTCCCAAATACCTTAATACTTACAATTGACAAGCATACAAGATACAACACGCTTTGTCAATAATTATCTAAAAATCTAATTCAAGCTCAAAATCAGCTGGATTTTCTCTTATATATTCCTTAAAAATAGAAGTTTGCAAAGTTTTTCTAAAATCCTGACTAATAGGGTGTACAATATCTTTATACTCACCAACTCTGGTCCTTCTGTTAGGCATAGCAATAAATACTCCCTTTTGCCCTTTAATAACTCTAATATTATGAAGAACTAAGCAATTGTCAAAAGTAACTGCAACATATGCTAATAACTTAGAGCCAGAATTTTTACCTTCAACTTTCTTAATCCTCATGTCTGTAATATCCACTTATAAGCCTCCCGCAAAAAGTACATAACTTAAATCTAAAATATTTTCTATTTTTTGTAAACATGTTTTTATGATATTTTTAGTTTTTTTAATTAAACAATAATTAAGGATAAATAACAATTCCTTTGGACCATATTTTTTCAAGCTCATAGTATTCTCTAGACTTTTCACTCATTAAATGAATTACCAAATTTCCACCTGAAACAACAGTCCAGTCATAAACCAATCCTTTTCCTTGAACGTTAAGATTAATTTTTTTTTCTTTAAAAAATTTAACTATCTTATCAAGATACAAAGCTTCCATCTGCTTAAATGATACAAAAGTAGCTATTATAAAAAAATCCGTCCAATTGCAAACATCGCTAACATTAATACCTATAACATCAATTCCATTAAAATCGCTTATTATTTTACATAAAGCATTAATGTCACTTGCTTTTAACATATCTTCCATCAAAATCGTCTCCTAAAACAACTATTACATCGGGATTAATATCAAGATTATCAAGCCCTAACAATTTTTTAGTTTGAACTTCAGAAATTGGCTTAATATTTGTAGTTTTAATTGCCTCCCCAACTCTAACAGCCATTTCTAAATTATCTGAATTATTTATAATCAAGGTATTTTTATAGGAATTTTTATCTGCATTACCAAATTTTAAAACTTTAAATTTTAAAGAATTAAAAATATTTGCTGTTTTTTTTGCAAGTCCAACAACTTTTGTTCCATTTAAAACAACAATCTTTACTATCTCTTCTAAACCTTCATTAATCAATTCTTTATTCAATTTATCTACTGATTCTTTTAAAATAGCACCTCCATAATAAGGAAAAACAACTTTTATTAAATTATTATTATGATCCTTAAAAATCTCTTCTTGACCTTTAATATTAATAGAAATAATTTTATTATTATTTATTTTATAATTTTTAACAATATACTTAAAAACAACCTCTGAAAGGTTAGTATCTAACATGGAATATATTTTAAAAAAAATTTCATTTTCAATGCCAAAATCTGAAATCTGAAAAAGAAGTTTTTTAAAAAATTCTTTAAAAAACTCGCATCTCTCTTCAAACTGATTAACGTCATTAAAATATCTCAAATAATCATAAGCTTTATCACCATCAAAATTGGAAGTACCAGAGGGTATTAAAATAGAATCCTCAAAACTATAAACTTTCACTGGGTTTTTAACAAGAAGTCTAATCCCTCCTAAATAATCAACAAGTCTAACAAAATTTTCTTTTTGAAAACGAATATAATAATCTGATTCATGGGATAATTGTGTATAAATTTTAGATAAAAATTTATTAAAAGAATTTTTTTTATAAAGATCTTTAAACCAAGATACATTACCTTTTAAATCTTCATATCCAGTATGAATTGGAATATCTAAAAAACCAAGATTTCCTGTTTTTATATTAATAAAAATTTCTTGCATACTTACAAGATTTTTGTTAAGATCTTCTACTAGAAATAAAAAACTAATATTGTTCTTTGTATTAAGCTCAAAGTAAACTAGTTCCTTTTTCGAACTTCTAATAAAAAAAATTACTACACCCGCTATTATCAAAACAATTAAAACTAAAAAAATTAAATCCTTTCTCAAACATTTACCTTTTTAACATATAAATTATTATCTTTAATGTATTTTAACACACCAAAGGGTAGTAAATAGCTAACAGGAAATCCATTTGCAATTCTATTTCTAATCTCTGATGAGGAGATGGGTATTATTTTATTATCTACATAAATATGCTTAAAAGAACTTTTAAGCCTTTCTTTGTAGATTCTGTGAGCAATAACAAGATCAACAGAGCTTGCAATACTTTGAGGATCTTTCCATGAATCAAAATTTTGAAAAAGATCATCGCCAATGACCAAAAAAAGTTTATCGTTTTTATATTTTTTTTTAACACAAGAAATAGTATCAACGGTATAAGTTATCCCACCATTTATTATGTCACAATCATCTATGAACATTTTATTTTCATTCTCTAATGCAAGCTTGAGCATATCTATTCTATTTTTAATACTAACGCCCTCCCCAATCAATTTATGAGCCGGATTGCAAGTAGGAATAAATACTACCTTGTCAATATTTAATAAATATTCTATCTCTTTGGCTAAAAAAATATGCCCTATATGAACTGGATTATAAGTACCTCCCAATATTGCAATTCTCATAAATTATTTTTTCCTAAATCAAATTTGACATCCCAAAACCAAGCCTTAAAAATAAAAAAGCTCACAATACAAATCAATTTTATTAAAAAGTTTTAGCCAAAATAAAAAATTCTTTAATAAGTTCATCAATCCCCCTATTTTCATAAATAGAGATACCAACAATCTTTTCTTTTCTTAAAGCTTTTATCAAGCAATTAAAATTTTTCTCAGAACTATCCAAATCAAGCTTATTGGCAATAATAATTTTTTTTTTATTAAAAAGCTCATAGCTATAAGATTTTAATTCATTTAAAAGAATGTTATATGATTCTAAAAAATTTGCTTCAGAAATATCAATTACTAAAGCTAAAATTTTAGTTTTAGTGATATGTTTTAAAAACTTAGTCCCAAGCCCTACTCCAAAACTAGCACCTTTAATTATTCCTGGAATATCTGCAATTATTAGATCATTATAAGAATATCTAAGTACGCCAAGATGGGGAATTTTTGTTGTAAAAGGATAATTTGCAACCCTAGATTTTGCTGAAGTTATTCTATTAAGAAGAGAAGATTTGCCGGCATTAGGAAGACCAACAAGTCCAATATCTGCCACCAAAAAAAGCTCAAGACGTACATTTAAGCTACTGCCCGATTCTCCAGGTTGAGCAAACCTTGGCGCTCTTCTAACCGAAGTTTTAAAATTCCAATTACCAAGACCGCCTCTGCCGCCTTTTAAAATAATAAATTCATCATTTAAATTTTCAAGCCTACACAAAAAAGTTTCATCATTTTCACTATAAATGTCTGTATTTGGGGGAACAAAAAGAATTAAATCTTTGCCATTAGCGCCACTTCTTCTAAAGCCCATTCCAGATTTACCATTTTTAGCACAAAGCATATGGCCATTTTTGTAAAAAGATAAAGTTCGAAGATTTTCTCTCACCTTAAAAATTACACTACCGCCATTACCGCCATTTCCCCCATCTGGACCACCCTTTGCATTAAACTTTTCCCGCAAAAAAGAAACACACCCAGAACCACCATTACCTGAAACTACTGTTATACTTACAGAGTCCTTAAAGTTATACAAACCTTCTCCAATTTTTCAATTAAAACTAAAAATAGTTATACACTAAACAATGTTTACATATTTTCGACCCTTCAAAGTTTTAAACTCTACTTTGCCAGATGAAAGCGCAAATATTGTATAGTCCCTTCCAAGGCCTACATTTTTACCCTTATGAAATTTTGTGCCTCTTTGTCTAACAATTATTTCTCCTGCTTTAACAAACTGACCACCACTTCTTTTAACTCCAAGTCGCTTAGATATAGAATCTCGTCCATTTTTTGAACTACCACCACTTTTACTTGTTGCCATTAATTTTCCTCCAAAACTAATTTAATATCATTAGGATACTCAAAGCACAAATCGTTTATGCCTCTAATTAAAAATCTACTATAATAAAAAAGGCTCTCTTTACTCAAATCCTTAAAAAAGGGTTTAAATTCCAAATAACCTCTTTTCGAATTTTTTACAATAAAACCCTCACCTTCAAGATCAAGAACACTAAAAAAGGTTCTCAAAATAAAAGAAAAAGAAGCACATACAACGTTAACATTATTCTTGCCAATAGCATGGCCATCAGCTAAAAGATAAATAACTACATCGTCTTTTACTTTTACTAAAACATTAATCAATAAACTTAAAAAACTATTTCATCAACCAAAATATAAGAATAAGTTTGTCTGTGCCCAACTTTTCTCTCACTTGATTTTCTTCTTCTATATCTGTAAGAAATAACCTTTTTATCTTTTTTATCTTCTTTATAGGTACATTTAATAAAAGAATTTATAACATAAGGTTTTCCTATTTTAATCTCCCCATCTTTATTAATAAGCAGAACACTATTAAATTCTAGCTTCTCTTTTTCAATAGGAGAAATTTTATCTATTTTTAAAAATTCGCCCTCAACAGCCTTATATTGCTTCCCATTTATTTCTACCAGTGCATACATTACATTACCTCAACTAAATATTGTAAATTTAATAAAAAAGAAAAGTCAAGCATTAAAATTAATCATATCTTACAAGAGAATTAACCTCATAGCCTTCAAGGATGCGCCTACCATTAATACTACAAAGCTCAATAAAACAAAAAATATCCTTAACCTTGCCGCCAGCTTTCTCTAGCAAAATTGCAGAAGACTTTAAAGTTCCCCCGGTAGCTAATATATCATCTATTAAAAGAATATTGGAATACATTCTAACATCATCCTTGTGTACCTCTATTTTCCCAAAGCCATATTCAAGCTCATACTCTTCAGTAAAAACCTCTCTGGGTAATTTACCCTCTTTTCTAATTAAAACGAGGGGAAGTTGCATTTTTAAAGACAAAGGGGCGCCTATCAAATATCCCCTAGACTCAACAACCGCAATGCAATCGATCTTTTTAAGATTATAAAAAGAATATGCCTCATTTATTAACGAGGTATAAACTTCGGGTTTTAACAAAACACTAGTAATATCGTAAAAAAGAATACCCTTTTTAGGAAAATTGGGTACTTTTGCAATAAATTGATCATAATACTCTGTTTTATTTTTCATAACCTCCTCTCATCCCATATATGTTTATGTATTTTTTCAAAAATAGTAAAACCAAAATCCAAATTTATTTTTTTACAGGAGGCGTTGGAACAAGATTATGTAAGTCTACTTTTGGTATTTCATCAACTTTAGCTCTTGTCCAAATTTTGCTTCTGCCAAAAATCCAAACTTTCCCCTTGGTAACAAGATTCCCGGTTTTACTATCAACACTCACCTCAGAATTATAAATTTTACCGTTTTTAGGATCTATTATTTTACCCCTATCCCACTTTTTAGAAGCAGAAGAATACTTAAGGCCCCACATAAAATCAAGACCCTCTATTGCAAGATTTTCAAACCCAACAACAGTATCTCCTGAAGGATTTTTAGCATCATACTTTTTGCCGTCTTTTATTACAGTTAAAATTCGACCGCAAACTTCTCCATTATACTTATAAATATAAATAATAGAATTTTTTACATTACTCACATCATCATAACCAACCCAATATCCTAAAACTTCATTTTCAAAATTAAGATTTTCAGCTTTGTCAATAATTTCCTTTTCATTTAAATCTTCTGAATTTGCAAATAAAAACATTACAAAACAAAAAAAAAGAAAAAACTTTAAAAAAGTTCTATTCATTAATTCTCCTTAAAACTAATAATTCTAAATTATAGTTCTTTTTTAAATTATTAACCTAAGATGAATATTTTAAATATTAGCCACAAACATCATTATACAACTTATTTTATAATTTTAATTATTAAGACAAAACCTTAGATAAAAACTAAATAAAAATATTAAAAGAAGTAAAAAACAATGGGTCAGTTAATTGTTATATAAGACAATTGATGCTAGTATTAATAAAGTTAATTGTCTTAAAGGATTTAACCGTGGTAAGAGGAATTTATACAGCTGCCAGTGGAATGATGGCAGAAAGGCGAAAGCTTGATGTAGTGTCAAATAATTTGGCAAACATAGATCTTATTGGATACAAAAAAGATTTATCCATTCAAAAGGCATTTCCAGAAATGCTAATAAGAAGACTAAATGATGATGGCCTTTATAAATTTCCTAAAGGGCATCTTGAAACAGCTCCTATTGTAGGCAAGCTGGGAACAGGGGTTGAAGAAAATGAGATATATACAATATTTGAACAAGGCCCATTAAAAACTACTGGCAATCCATTAGATTTAGCACTAACTGATCAAGGATTTTTTGTAATACAAACTTCAGATGGAGAAAGATATACAAGAAATGGCTCTTTTACTATTGGAAAAGAAGGAATTCTTGTTACAAAAAACGGATTTCCTGTTCTTGGAGAAAAAGGATATATATATCTAAAAAAAAATAATTTTAAAATAACACCTCAAGGACAAATCTTTCACAATTCAAACTTTGCATCAAACCCTAAAAGACTTGTTAGTGAGCATGAAAATTCTTGGGAAAATTATGAACTGCTTGATACCATCAGAATCGTAAATTTTGAAAATCCTAGATTTCTCAAAAAACAGGGAAATTCTTTATGGATTGATACAAAAACATCTGGCAAAGCACAAGAAATTGATGTATCATTAAGGCCTAAAATAGAAACAGAAGCGCTAGAAGCTTCCAATGTTAATGCAGTTAAGGAAATGGTTTTAATGATTGAAATCAACAGAGCTTACGAAGCTAACCAAAAAACAATACAAACTGAAGATAGCCTTTTGGGAAAATTAATAAATGAAATTGGAAAATATTAAGGAGCATATTTTATGATGAGAGCATTATGGACAGCAGCAAGCGGAATGACTGCGCAACAATACAATGTAGATACAATTGCTAATAATCTTTCAAATGTAAATACTACAGGATTTAAAAAAATAAGAGCAGAATTTGAGGATTTGATTTACCAAACCCAAAACAGAGCAGGAACTCCTGCAACTGAAAATACCTTAAGACCGCTTGGAAATCAAGTTGGTCACGGAACAAAAATTGCTGCTACTCAGAGAATATTCGAACAGGGGAAAATGCAATCCACCAATTTACTCACAGATATTGCTATTGAAGGAGATGGATTTTACAAAATTCTTCTACCTGATGGAACTTATGCATATACTAGGGATGGATCATTTAAAATCGACTCTAATCGGGAGCTTGTAACAAGCCAAGGATACAAGGTATTGCCTAATATATTCTTTCCAGAAGAATATATCCAAAACTCAATTACAATATCTGAACAAGGAATAGTGTCGGTAAAAATTGATAACAGTAACGAACCAATAGAACTTGGACAAATTGAAATATCAAGATTTGTTAATCCTGCAGGGCTAAATGCTATTGGAAGTAATTTATTTAAAGAAACAGCTGGATCAGGCCAAGAAATAGCCGGAATACCGGGAAGTGAGGGCATGGGAAGACTAAGGCAAGGTATTCTTGAAATGTCAAATGTATCTATTGCTGAAGAAATGGTGACAATGATAGTAGCCCAAAGAGCTTATGAAATAAACTCAAAAGCTATTCAAACTTCCGACAATATGTTGGGAATCGCAAATAATTTAAAAAGGCAATAAAATAAAAAAAAAATTATTTATATTTATTTTATTTTTCACAACAAGCTCAATTATGGGTGCTAGTTGTGATTTATGCTTCAACATTGCTCCTAGTAAGACATACTTCTTTTCAAAAAAGTATTCAAAAATATGCAATAATCAAAACTTATCAAAAATATATATTCCCCCACATTTAACTAAAAAATCAATAATTTTTGAAATGATTTATTACATTACAAAAAATCTATCAAATGAAAATATCTATATACTTCAATTTAACTTTGATGAATCTGAAATAAATATAGAAGACAAATTTTTCAAAAAAATAAAATTTAAAGTAAAAAGCAACAACTTATATAAAAATATTCCAATTCAAAAAACTCTAGTTTATTATGCAAAAAACTTTGAAAGTTATAAAAGACATAATTACATTAATATATATATTGACATAATTGAACCTATTGTATTTGCAAAAGAAAATCTAAAAAAAAATGAAATCCTTAATGAACACAATATCTACTTTAAATACAAAATTAACACAACCAGGATAAATGATGTTTTAAGCCTAAATGAACTAAATAATAGTAAATATAAAGTTATACGTAACACAATTAAAAATGAAGAGATAAAGTTAAACAAAGTGCAAAAAGAATAATGCTTTATTTTATCTTCCTCAATTTACTAAAAAAGTTTTATTAAATTATAATAATTGATATAAAATAGTAGATATTAAAAGAATAAAATAAATAGAGCAAAGAATGAACAAACTAATGTTAATTGCATGTGCGACAAGCCCATTAGCCCAAGCAAACAAAGCTTCAACAAGACTAAAAGCAGAACAATTATTTAACAATAATCTGCCTGAAAGCACAAAATTAACAGAAATTGCAAATATTTGCTCCACAAACACAAATTTTTTAACGGGTATTAAAATAGTAGAGAATCTTCACGGAAAAGAAGACTCTCTAAAAGAAAAAGACCTTATACATAAAATTTTAGAAGAAAACAATACAATAGATGAAATAAGCCTTAATAATATAGAAAGCAAAAATATTGCACTAATCAATGTCGGTCACCAAATAAAAAGCAATGCAATCAAGGGCTCAATACATAAAGCTTACATTGCATCAATATTAGACTCAAAAAGTTTAACAAATGGAATACTTTTAAAAACAAATCTTAAAAATAACGCGGGAGAAATAATAGCAATCGCGCCAGGAATTATAAATAATAAGAACAAATTAAAAGGATCTGAATACACTCCCAATTGCACCATAGATGGTGTAATAATAAATAAGAATCAAAACATTATTAACTACAATTACAATATAATTCTTAAAAAAGGAAACTATACATTAATAAATATAATTCATAAAATATTAGCCTCAAAAAAAATCAACAACAAAATCAAATCGGTTATCTTGGAGGAAGTTAATGGAAACTAAAATTAATTTACAAAATTTAAAATTTAAAAACCAAATAAATAATTTTAAAAATCCGGTAGAAACAAAAAAATCCTTTCAAAAAAACGAAGAACTTCGAAAAGCCTCTTTAGAATTTGAAGCTATATTTATAAAGCAAATGCTTAATAGCATGAAAAAAACTCTCAACAAAGACCAAAATCTACTAAGCGGAGGCCAAGTAGAAGAAATTTTTGAAGACATGCTTTACGAACAAAGAGCAAAACAAATAACACAATCTCAAAGCTTCGGAATTGCCAATTTGATTTACAATCAATTGGATAAAAATAAATAATTCTAAAACACTCTACCTTGAAATTATAGCTGCCAATTTAATTTAATAAATGGTTTTAAATTAAATTGGCACAATTTTTGCATGCAAATTAAGTAAGTATTAAAAACTTAATCACAATAGTTCAAAAAAAGGGGAGAAAAATATACCATATGAATATATTTAGTAACGAGGATTTAAACATATATTTAAAATCGGTAAGAGAACATAAGCTAATTACTCACGAAGAAGAGATTCAACTTGCAGGACAAATACAAAGAGGCAACGCACAAGCAAAAAATAAAATGATAAATGCAAATTTGCGACTTGTTTTAAAAATAATAAAAAGATACGCGGGCAAAGGACTAAAAATTGAGGACTTAATTCAAGAAGGCAACTTGGGATTAATAAGAGCTGCTGAAAAATATGATCCGAATAAAAACACTAAATTTTCAACTTATGCATCTTTTTGGATCAAACAATCGCTCCAAAGAGCATTAAACACTAAAACTAGATTGGTAAAAGTCCCATACAGAAAAGAAAATCTAATACTACAAATAAACAAATATTTAACAGAAGAAGAAAAATCGCCCAAAAAAGAAGAAATAATGAAAAGATTCAATCTGTCTCCTGCTCAATATATAAAAATTATTCCTTATCTTGAAAAAGAATATTCTCTAGATAAAGAAATAGAGGGATCTGAAAATTCAACACTCTTGAATCTATATGAGGATAATTCTTTTAACCCTGAAATTACCCTCGAACAAGACTCAACTATAAAACATTTAAATTACATACTTGAAACAAAATTAACTGAAAAGGAAAGGTATATAATCAAAAAAAGATATAACCTAGACAATAATCCTAAAAAGAGCACCTTAAAAGATATTTCAACAGAACTTGGAATATCATCAGAAACTGTAAGACAAATTGAAAAAAGGGTTCTTAAAAAACTAAAAGAAGAAATAAATTAACATTGACATTCATGACATGTTCTGATCTACTTTTAAATCAGTGGTCATGAATGTTTATATTTTATATTAAAAAAAACAAGTTTATTATTGTAATTTTTCTTATTGCAACAGCTCAAGCATTTACAAGTTTTTTCTATTTTAGCAACAATTCAAAAGTTGTAAATTCGCCACTTAAAGATAATTTTCAAAAAATAAAAAAAGACAGCTTAATAATAAAAAATAATAAAGAAAATAAAAAAGCCAAAATCAAACCTAAGTTTTACTTAATAATCGACGATGTTGGTTATGATGAATTTATGTTAGAACAATTTATAAAACTTAATCTTGAAATAAATTATGCCATTATCCCATTTTTACCAAAATCAACAAGTTTATACAAAAAACTAAAAAATAATAACAAAGCAGTAATAATACATTTTCCAATGCAATCAAAACATAGAAATGCAATAGAAAAATTTCATATAAACATAAAAGATAAAAAAGAAGAAATACATAAAAAAATTGAAAAAACATTTAAAATGTATCCTGATGTAAAAATAATGAATAATCACATGGGCAGTTTAATTACTTCAAATAAAGATTTGATGAGAATTATTTTAATAAAGCTTAAAGAGATTGACAGATATTTTTTCGACAGCGTAACTATTGCAGGAAGTGTACCAGAAATAATAGGCAAAGAAATTGGAGTTAGAGTAGAAAAAAGAGACGTATTTCTTGACAGTAAAGACACAAAAGAGGCAGTACTCAACGAACTTGAAAAAGCAAAAAATATTGCTAGAAAACATGGTATAGTAAAGGTAATAGGACATATTTGGTCTAAAAACACACTAAAAGTCCTTGAAAAGGAAGGCCCTAGTTTAAACCAAGAATTCGAATTTGACAATTTATTAAATCTTTACGAGGAAACAATCAGATGAAAGTACTTGGAATAGAAACCTCTTGTGACGACTGTTGTGTAGCTGTAGTAGAAAACGGTATTCATATTTTAAGCAATATAAAATTAAATCAAAAAGAACATGAAAAATATTACGGAGTAGTACCTGAAATTGCCTCAAGACTTCATACTGAAACTATTATGTCTGTTTGCATAAAAGCACTCAAAAAAGCAAATACTAAAATATCTGAAATTGACTTAATAGCTGTAACATCTAGACCTGGACTTATTGGTTCTTTAATAGTTGGATTAAACTTTGCCAAAGGTCTAGCAATTTCATTAAAAAAACCTATTATTTGCATTGACCACATCTTAGGCCATCTTTACGCCCCTTTAATGCACTCAAAAATAGAATATCCATTTATATCATTATTATTAAGCGGTGGACATACATTGATTGCTAAACAAAAAAATTTCGATGATGTTGAAATACTTGGAAGAACTCTAGATGATTCTTGTGGAGAAGCTTTTGACAAAGTAGCAAAACATTATGATATGGGGTTTCCGGGAGGCCCAAATATCGAACAAATATCTAAAAATGGAGATGAAAACACATTTAAATTTCCAGTTACTACCTTTAGAAAAAAAGAAAACTGGTATGATTTTTCATACTCTGGACTAAAAACAGCTTGCATACACCAGCTCGAAAAATTCAAAAATAAAAATAATCCAATAACAAAAAATAATATAGCCGCAAGCTTCCAAAAAGCTGCTTTTGAAAATCTAATCACCCCATTAAAAAGAGCAATAAAAGATACTCAAATCAACAAATTAGTAATAGCCGGCGGCGTTGCAAGTAACTTGTACCTAAGAGAAAAAATAGATAAACTTAAAATACAAACTTACTACCCTCCTCTTGATCTTTGCACAGACAATGGCGCAATGATTGCTGGACTTGGATTTAATATGTATTTAAAATACGGAGAAAGTCCAATAGAAATTGATGCAAATTCAAGAATAGAAAATTATAAAAACCAATATAAGGGAAAAAATAATGAAAAGAATTTTAGCAATGCATGACATTTCAAGCATGGGAAGAACATCTCTCACAATATGTATACCAGTAATCTCTTCGTTTAATATGCAAGTGTGTCCTTTTGTAACGGCTGTCCTTTCTGCTTCCACAGCTTATAAAAAATTTGAAATAGTAGATTTAACTGACCATTTGGAAAAATTCATAAAAATATGGAAAGAGCAAAATGAACATTTTGACATACTCTACACGGGATTTCTAGGAAGCGAAACACAACAAATAACAATAGAAAAAATAACTAAATTGATAAAATTTGAAAAAATTGTAATTGATCCTGTATTTGCTGACAATGGAAAAATTTACCCTATATTTGATAATAAAATAATTAGTGGTTTTAGAAAAATCATAAAGTATGCAAACATAATAACACCCAATATAACAGAGCTTGAAATGCTAAGTAAAAGCTCACAACTTAACAATAAAGATGATATCATAAAAGCAATATTAAATCTTGATACAAAAGGTATAGTGGTTGTTACAAGCGTCAAAAAAGGAGAACTATTGGGAAACATTTGCTATAATCCTAAAAGCAAACAATACTCAGAGTTTTTTTTAGAAAAATTAGAACAAAATTTCAGTGGGACAGGAGACTTATTTACTAGCTTGCTTATAGGATATTTAGAAAAATTCGAAATAGAACAGGCCCTAGAAAAAACAACAAAAGCTATTCACTTAATAATAAAAGATTCAATTAAAAAAAATGTTTTTAAAAAAGAAGGGGTTCAAATTGAAAATTTTTTAACAAATACATTTTGAATTTAAATTTCATTAAATTCAATTTTAAAGGTTGAATCGATTTTTTTAGTACAAAGGCAATTGCAGTAGAATTATTACTAAAATGATTTGTACAAAAAATCTATTGCAAAGCAAATATTTTATTGTTTTTATGGATAAATAAATATATGTCAAATAAAAAAATAATGTTTTTTACAGGAGGGGGGACTGGGGGTCATGTATTTCCAGGAATATCTATAATACAAAAATTAAAAGAATTAGACAATGAAATTGAATTTCTTTGGATAGGCAAAAAAAATTCTATAGAAGAAAAATTGATAAAAGAACAAAATAATATTAAATTTATTTCGGTTCCATGCGGAAAACTTAGACGCTATTTTTCTTTTCAAAACTTTACTGACTTTTTTAAAGTGATACTTGGAATAATAAAAAGCTTTTACATCTTAAAAAAATACAAACCTCAGATTGTCTATGCAACTGGGGGATTTGTCTCAACCCCCACAATTATTGCATCTAGTTTTCTAAAAATCAAAAGAATAACCCATGAAATGGATCTGGATCCTGGACTTGCAACAAAAATTAATTCTAAATTTGCTAATAAAATATACATAAGCTTTAAAGAAAGTGAAAAATACTTTAAAAATAACAAAAATATCATTTACACGGGATCTCCCATAAGAAAAGAATTTTTAACTCCAAATCCCAAAGTCATTAAGCAATTAACTAGAAACACTAACAAACCAATTGTTAGCATACTTGGGGGATCTCTTGGCGCTAATACTTTAAACAATCTTGCACTCTGTATTAAAAAGGATACTGAAATTTACTTTATCCACCAATCAGGAAAAAATTTAAACGACCAAAGAGAAGACAATTACCTGAGAAGACAATTTTTTAACGCAGAAGAAATGGCAAGTATAGTTAAATTTTCCAATATAATAATCAGTAGAGCTGGAGCTGGAGCAATAAAGGAATTTGCAAATGCTTGCACATGTGTGATTTTGATTCCATTTAAAAAAGGCTCTAGAGGAGATCAAATTAAAAATGCAAAATTACTAGAAAATCAAAATGCTTGCATTTATATAGATGAAGATGAAATTTTCAATACAAATATTTTGAAAATTATAAAAGAAACTTTAAAAAATAAAGAAAAAATCAACGCTCTCAAAGCAAATATTAAAAAATTCAATAATAAGAATTCTTCAACTTTAATAGCTAAACTACTAATAAAAGATATTAAGGAGACAAAATCTAAATGATAACAAACGATCCTGTAAAAATAACCGGAATAATAGACATATTAATAATAATAATTTTTACATCTTTGGGATTTAGAGGATTTTTAAGAGGATTTATTAAAGAAATTAGCGGATTTGCTGAAGTTTTTGTTTTAATACTACTACTTTATAAAAAAACTGAAGAGTTTAGAAAGCTGGTTGAACCTATTATTGAGCTATCCTACATTCAAGCACTGCTTGTATTTTTTCTGCTCATACATATAGGATTTTTAATCTTACAATCCTTAATAGAATCAATAATAAGCCAACTTAAATTATTATTCTTCAATAGAATTCTGGGCTTGGTACTTGGTCTACTTGAAGCTTTTGGAATAATTGCAATTGTGGTTTACATAATACACTCGCAACAAATATTTAAACCTGAATATTTTCTAAAAGAAAGCAAACTCCTTGATTATTTAAACCCTGGAATAAACTATCTCTTTAAAATCTCAAAAACAAAATAAGGAACCAATAATGACAATACTTCCAAAAATTGCCAAAGACATAATAAATGCATATGATCAAAAAATATTGCCAAATGCAATTCTTTTACTAGGAGAAAAGTTTTCATTAAAAAAGATCAGCGCAATTGAGCTTGCAAAAAAAATATTAAAAGAAAAAAACTTAACAAACCCCAATTTGCTCATTTTTTCAAATCTCGATACAATAGAAGCAAAAGCACATCTTTCTACAAATTCGAATAAGATAATAAATAAATACTTAGAATACATTAACACTATAATTTTCACCAAATGTTATTTCAGTAATGAAAAAAATTTGAAAAAAATAGAGAAAAATATCAACTACATTAATTCTGTTTATTATAAAAAAGAATATAATACAAACATAAAAAATGAGCTTATAAAAAATATAGAAAATATAAACAAAGAATTAAATCATAATATTACTGTTCATGATGTAAAAAAAATCCAAACTTGGATTTTTTCTGAAAAAGAAAAACCAAAGGTAATCTACATAAACGAAATCGAAAATTTATCGTTTAATGTGCATAACTCACTTTTAAAAATACTAGAGGAGCCTCCTTTAAATATTTACTTTATCTTAGCAGCAAGAAATAAAAACAAAATACCAAAAACAATACTTTCAAGACTTAGAGTATATAATTTCACAAAACCAGAGAGACTGTTAGAAATTCAAAGATTCAAAGAAAGCTTTCTGATAGATAAAGATATAACAACTGAAGAGTATTTTGCCTCATTTTACAAAGAAGAAAGCAAAAAAATAAAAAAAGAATTGATAAAAATTTTAAATATAATAAAAGAAAAAAAATCCATATTTAATCTTGAAGAAACCGACTTTATAAAAGATGATCAAAGCTTTAAAATATTTTTAAACGAACTTTCAATTAACATTAGAAAAGATTTTTTAGAAAACAAGATAAATATCAATCAATATCTCAAATACACACAACATTTGAAAAATATTTACAGATATCGCCCTTATAATCAAAATAAAAAATTAATAATAGAAAACTTGATGCTAAATTACGAAGAGATATGAATAATTTTTTTAAAAAAGCTTTAACAAAGCTAAACAAATTATCTAATGAACAAAAAACTAAATTTATTGAACAAATTTACAAAAAAATAGAAATATATGACGGAATATTTGCTTCAATTAATGAAGGAATTATTGTGCTTGACAAGCAAAACAACATAATCTATTCAAACAAGATTTTATACCAAATTTTAGCTTTAACATCCAAATCAAAAATAGAAATTCTTGATGATATTCAAATTCCAATCTTAATAAATTTAATAAAAGAACTAGTTAGAACAGAAGATAAAATAATAGGATTAGAGGTTCCAATCTCAAATAACATATATATTAAAATTTCATTTATGCCTTATGTAAAAGAAAAAAAACTTGAAGGCAACATTATTTTAATAGAAGATATTAAAGAGAAAAAAAAGAAAGAAGAATTGTTTAGAAGAGTTGAAGCTTTAGCATCTTTTACAAGACATGCAAGAAATATTGCTCATGAAATCAAAAACCCACTTGGAGCAATTGATATAAATTTACAACTACTAAAAAAGGAAATAAAAAAACAAAAAATAAAAAATGGTAAAGCTGAAAATTATTTTAAAGTAATAAAAGAAGAAATAAACAGAGTAGATAAAATAGTAACAGAATTTTTATTAACAGTCAGACCAATAAAAATTAACTTACAAGAAAAAGACATTAAACAAATAATAAACAGCGTATGTGAATTGTTAAATCCTGAATTAGAGAACAAAAACATAAAACTACTGCTTAATTTAAACAAAATAAGCAATATCCTTATTGATGAGAAACTATTAAAACAAGTTATTATAAACATCATTAAAAACGCAGGAGAAGCGCTACTTGAAACAAAAAAAGAAATAAAAAAAATAGAAATTTTTCTTTTCGAAAAAGACAATAAAATACATATCAACATAAAAGATAACGGAAACGGAATAAAAGATGAGGTAAAAGAAGAAATATTTAAGCCTCAATTTAGCACAAAAGAAAAAGGAAGTGGAATAGGTCTTACTATTTCTTATAAAATAATAAAAGAGCTTGGGGGTGAAATTTTTGTAGAAAGCAAAGAAGGCAAGGGCACTATTTTTACAATTACACTTCCTAAACTAAATAAAAAAAATATTTTAATTGAAGGGTATTAAAAATGAGCAAAATACTTGTAGCTGATGATGAAAAAAATATTAGAGAGGGAATTGCTACTTATCTTGAAGATGAAGGATATTTTGTTTTCACTGCTAGTGACGGAGAAGAAGCTCTTGAAACAATTGAAAATGAAAATATTGATGTAATAATATCTGACCTGAGAATGCCCCAGATATCTGGAGAAAAATTGCTCAAAATAGTTAAAGAAAAAAACTTAAAAATACCTTTTATTATTTTAACGGCTCACGGAACAGTTGATTCTGCTGTAGACGCCATGAGAGAGGGTGCTTACGATTTTTTAACAAAACCTTTAGACCTTGAAAGACTCTTACTAATAATAAAAAGATCATTGAATAAAAAAGAAAATAACGATGATGAAAATGCCAATTTAGAAAATATACTCATAAGAAAAGATTTAAAATACTATGAAAAAATCGTGGGAAAATCACTATTAATGCAAAAAATTTTTGAACTTGTAATAAAAATAGCAAAATCAAATGCATCTGTTCTTATAACAGGCGAAAGCGGTGTTGGCAAAGAAATAATAGCCGATGCTATTTTTGATCTTTCAAATAGAAATGATAAACCATTTATAAAAGTAAATTGCGCTGCACTTTCTGAAAGCATCCTTGAAAGCGAACTTTTTGGTCATGAAAAAGGAGCATTTACTGGGGCAATTTCCCAAAAAAAAGGTAGATTTGAACTTGCAAACAAGGGTACAATTTTTCTTGATGAGATAGCAGAAATTTCGCCTGAAATTCAAGTCAAACTTTTAAGAGTACTGCAAAACAAAACCTTTGAACGTGTTGGTGGAGAAACTACTATTAAAGTTGACATTAGACTTTTGGCTGCAACAAACAAAAACATTGAAAAGGAAATTAAAAAGAAAAAATTTAGAGAAGACTTATTTTATAGACTAAATATCATCAATATAAACATACCACCTTTAAGAGAGAGAAAAGACGATATATCACATTTAACAAGCATGCTAATAAAAGACGCTGCAAAAGAAAACAATAGAAAAGAAAAAACCCTTTCTAATGATGCAATGAAAGCTCTTTATTATTATGATTGGCCAGGAAATATTAGAGAATTAAAAAATGTACTTGAAAGCGCATTAATATTATCTAAAGGTAAGCAAATCACTAAAGAAGATTTACCAGCAAAAATTAAGAATAATGAAAATCTTATATTTAAAATAACACTACCAATAGGAATTAGTCTAAAAGAAGCTGAAAAAGAAATAATAAAACAAACGCTTTTTCATTCTAAAAATAATAAAAGCAAATGCGCTGAAATATTAAAAATAGGAAGAAAAACTTTACATAATAAAATAATTGAATATCACATTGATCAATAAGATTTATTTTGAATTATTAAATTATAATCAATACAAAAAAATAATGTTGCTTTAAATTAAATGTATAGTTTTGAAACCAAAAAATTTTTTAGTATCAATAATTATATTAAAATGAAACACTTTCTTTTAAAATTCCGACTCAAAAGTGTAAAAATATTTTTATTTTAGAAATAATTGTACACTATTATTTATTAATAATCAATACAATTTAATAATATTATATTTAACTGTCTGTAACCTAAGCTTTACTTTAAAAACTTTAAAGGATTAATAGGAATATTTTTTTTTAATATTTCAAAGTGCAAATGAGGACCTGTTGAACGCCCAGTTTGCCCTACCCTTCCAAGAAATTCGCCCGATTTAATAAAATCTCCTATCTTTACAGAATATGAATTTAAATGCCCATAAAGAGATTTAATATTATTTTTGTGACCAACTACAACAAAATTACCATAAAGATCGTTGTATCCAACTTCAATAACTATTCCAGAAGAAGAAGAATACACTTCCGTATTCATTGGAGCTGCAAGATCTATTCCTGTATGAAAACTTTTATTACCAGTAAAAGGATCGTTTCTAAATCCAAAATCAGAGCTAACAATAAATTCTTTTAAAGGAAAAATAAAGTTGGCATTTAAAAAAAAAAGTAACTCTGTGCCTGAAAAAAGTCCAAAATCTGGATTTTTGGCAAAATCAAAAAAATAAAACTCATAAACTTTGTCGTTTCTTTTAATTTTGACTTTTTCAGCTTTAGTAAGATCCCTTGTTGCTAAAAGCAAATTATTAAATCTATAATCTTTACTATCAAAAACAAAAACCCCTTTTTTACTAGGAATAAGAATCTCTTGTCCAACATTTACAAAAGGAGAATCTAATAAATTAACAGTAGCAATACCGGACTGCCATCCATTTATTTTATTAGCAATTTTAAAAAAAGTATCCCCCTTTTTAACTTTATATAAATAAAAAAACAAAGGAATATGCTGTTTTTTATTATATTTTAAAACTTTAATTTTAAGATCAGAAAAAATAGGATCTTTTCTTGAAAAATTTTTTATTTCTGGATAAGAAAAAACACAAATTATTTTTAAAAAGAAGAAAACTGTTTTAAATAACAAAAAAAATTTACTCATACTAAAAATTCTTTCACGCTTAACCAATCAACTATAATAAAAAACATAAAAAAAATAAATCGCGCTTGGACTTGTAAATAATAACAAACTGTAATAAACTGTCTCTCAGCATGGAATTAAATGAATACCAAGAAAAAGCAAAAAAAACTGCTAAGTATCAAAATAAAAAAGAAGAATTAATTTTAACAACACTTGGTCTTGCTGGCGAAACTGGAGAAGTTGTTGAAAAAATAAAAAAATTAGGAAGAGATAAAAATTACATTATTGATGATGAGTATTTAATATCAATTAAAAAAGAGCTGGGAGACGTTTTATGGTACTTATCAACTTTAAGCAATAACTTAGGCATTACACTTGAAGATGTCGCCCTTACAAATTTAAAAAAAATACAAAAGCGACATGAAAATGGAACAATAAATGGTGAAGGTGATGACAGATAAAGCATTTAAATTAAAAACACTTAAAGTCTAAAAATAAAAATGCTTAATATTTATATCAAGGGAATTTTACTTGGAGTTGCAAATATAATCCCAGGGGTTTCTGGGGGAACACTAGCTTTAATATTAAGAATATATTACAAAATAATAAATTCCATTTCGGAAATCTTAAAACTAACAGAAATAAAAAAAAATTTAATGTTCTTAACTATTTTGGCAGCAGGAATGTTAACCTCAATATTATTGACTGCAAAAATATTTAAAGCTTATGCATTTGATAATGGAATAATAGAAGCATTGCTAATAGTATTTTTCATAGGATTAACATTTGGAAATATGCTAACACTAAAAACAGAAATACCTATAAAAGAAATAAAAAATAATACAAAAATATTTAAGTATTTGTTGTTTTTTATTGGTATGGCCATTATTATCCTTTTCTTAATAATCAAAGAATCTAATATACAATTGCAAAATACAATACCTAAAGACAAACACTCAATAAAATATTACTTATTATTAATATCCTCTGGAACAATAAGCGGAGCATCAATGATATTGCCAGGAATTTCGGGGTCTGCGATGCTTTTACTACTTGGCTTTTATAAAGAAATAATACTAATTATATCCAAATTTAACATTGCTCTTATTGCAATATTTACAACAGCTGCAGCAGTAGGAATAGTTATATCAATATTAATAATAAAGAAAATAATAGATAATCACTTAAATAATTTTATTTATTTATCAAAAGGCCTAATTTTTGGATCCATTCTACAAATGATATTAATCATTTTAAAATTAAATTTTAAAATCAGCTTTACATCTTTTACATCTTTAGCAACATTATTTATATTGGGACTGCTTATAAACAAAAAAATAGCTGAGCAATGTAAATAAAAAATACCGAAGACCGGACTTGAACCGGTACGGAGCTTCCTCCTCAGGATTTTAAGTCCTGTGTGTCTACCACTTCCACCACTTCGGCATAGAATAATATAATAAATAATAATATATTAAGATGTCAAGTTAACCAAGAATATAAATCTAAAAACTCAGCTGATAACTATTTTTTGAGGAAAATTCTCAATAGCATAATTGCTATGTAAATAATCTGTAATTACAAACATAAATGAATATAAAGAAACCCTAGCAAAAAAATTGGAAAAAACTCTAAAATCAATTTTATTTGCTAACATTGAAATATTGTTTGAATCATTTATTAAGCTAAAAAATCCATTTTTAATTAATAAATCAAAAATAACAAATTCAGATTCATCTAAAACAAACATTAACTTATCCATTTGAGTTTTTAAATATAAAATTTGCTCACTAATCTGCAAACTAGTGGGATTTTTAATAAAATTATTGCTTAAATTATAAATAACAATGCCATAGCGACTATCCTTAAATTTAAAATCAACAAGTAATCCCAATTTTAAGTCGTCATAATCTTGCATTACGCTTAAAACTTTAATATTTATTTTACGCTTAGAAAGAATACTAATAGAAAGCCCTTCCCCTTGATTAATAAAATATGCATTCTTAAAAGTTCCAAATAAAACTCTATTATTGATTAAATCAAGAATATTTTTATTCTCAAGATTCTTAATAATTATTAAATCAAAACCTTGATTGAGAATATTATAAGCAGAATCTACTAAATCTTGAGAAAAATTATTATTTAAATTAAAATTTGCAACCTTAAGCTCCAAAACACTAAAATTTATATCTACAAAATTACAAGAAAAAAATAAAACACTAAGCAGAAATAAACTCTTCAAGTTGGCACTTTGTTTCAACAACTTCAAATACAAGTCCATATTTTTTTGCAGAACTACTGTCTAACCAAAAATCTCTATCAGTATCCTTTTCTATTTTAGAAATATTTTGACCTGTTTCTTTTGAAATAATATTATTAAGTTCTTTTTTAAGTTTATTTAACTCATTAGTATAAATCTCAATATCTGTAGCAACTCCTTTAAATCCACTCAAAGGTTGGTGCAATAAATACCTGGCAAAAGGCAGTGAAAATCTATTTTCTAATTTTGCAGCCAAAAAAATTAAAGCAGCAGCACTAGCAACAAGCCCTACTCCAACTGTAAAAACTTTAGGCTTAACAAAACGAATCATATTAAAAATAGCAAATCCAGCATCAATATCGCCTCCTTCTGAATCAATGTACACAAATATAGGCTTTTTAAAATCTAAGGTCTCTAACAATAATATTTTTTCTTGGAAAAGACGAGAAACATCCTTAGTAATCTCGCCAGCAATCACTATTGATCTACTCTTTAAAGCCAATTTAAATGATTTATCATGCAAATCGCAAATATTATCATCTTCTTTACCAGTCATAAAACATCCCTTATACAAAAACATAATGATATATTATAATTAAAAATAAAAGGTTTTTAAATGATAAAAAAGCATAAAAACTAAACAATAATGCCTAATTTCTAAAAAGCAAAAGATCAATAAATCTTTAATTAAACTTCATTATAGTCATAAAACACTCTAAATTTATAAATAAATAAAATCTAAAAAGGAGTTTATAATGCATCATGAATTTGCAGTTATTGGAGGAGGAATAGCGGGAAGTACGGTTACTTACGAACTGCTTAAAAGAAATAAAAAAGTAATTCTTTTTGATGATGAAGACACAAAAGCATCAATAATAGCTGGGGGACTTATTAATCCTATTATGGGTAGAAAAATGAACATTGCCTGGAAAGAACCACATATTTTTGAATTTGCAAAAAACTACTATCAAGAAATTGAAAAAACCATTAAATCCAACTTTTTTATAGAAAAAAATATCTTTAGACCCTTTACTACTGAAAATCAAAAAAATGACCTGATTGATAAACTTAAAAATGACAAAAACATGACAAACTTTATTTTGAAAATAAAAGATGGAAAAATTTATAATTTCTCAAATGACTCAAACGGAGGAATGATAATAAAAGGAGCCAGGATTAATACAAAAATTTATATAAAAAATATTAAAAAATATTTAATCAAAAAAAAATCATATATAAAAAAAAATATCGATGAAAATAAAATTAAAATTGGAGAAAGTTTTTTTAAAATAGAAGATTTCAAATTTGAAAAATTAATATTTGCAAAAGGATATAAAGAAAAACTCAAAGGATTTTTTTCTTACCTTCCATTTGAGCCTGCAAAAGGCGAAATCATTATATTAGAATGCAAAAAATTAAATTTTAAAGAAGTTTACAATAGACACGCATCTTTAATTCACTTAAAAGACAATAAATTTTACCTTGGGGGTACTTATGAATGGAACACTTGGAATACACTTACAAATGAATGGGCAAAATTAGAATTATTGAAAAAATTTAAAAAAATAACAAATCTAAACTGCAAAGTCATTGATCAAAAAGCACACATAAGACCTTCAACTCTAGATAGAGAACCTTTTTTGGGAGAACACCCTGAGCACAAAAATATCTTTATATTAAATGGTTTTGGTACAAGGGGTATATCAATGGCACCATACTTATCTAATCTATTAGTTAATAATATTGAAAAAATTGACAAAATTCCAAGTCATTATAATATTAAAAGATATGTAAAATATTATAATATTTTGCATCATGATTAAAATCAAAATTTTTAATTCATGCTGGCAAGCGATTTTATCTCTTAATATTTCTAAATTCATGAAAAAATAATATAATGTTTAAGTTAAGCTAAAATAATTCTTATCCAAAGAGAAAATAAAAGTGAAGCAAGATTCAACAAAGCAATTAAGATTAATTAACACTTTCAAAACAAACCGGGAGAATAATCTTTGGGATTCAATATCAACATTATAGGAACTGGGGGAACAAGGCCGCTCCACAATAGATATTTGTCATCCGTACTAATCGAATACAATGGAGACAATTTTTTATTCGATTGTGGAGAAGGAACTCAAATGTCTTTAAGAAAACAAAAAATATCTTGGCAAAAAATAAAAATGATTTGTATTACGCACTTACATGCTGACCACATTACAGGACTACTTGGAATAATAATGCTAATGTCACAAAGCGGAGAAACAAGAAAAGAACCATTAATAATTGCTGGACCTGTTGGAATAAAAAACTATACAAAAACTAATATAGATATGCTTAAAATATATAAAAACTATGAAATAATTTATAAAGAAATAATTTCAGATAAAACTGAAAAAATAATATATGAAGACAAAACAAAAAAAATTGAATACACAAAACTAAAACATTCAATAGAATGTGTTGGATATTTATTTATAGAAAAAGATAAACCTGGAAAATTCAATATAGAAAAAGCAGAAGAGTTGAATATCCCTAAAGGGCCTATTAGAAAAACCCTACAAGATGGAAAAGAAATATTAATAAACGGAAAAATTATAAAGCCATCAGAAATACTTGGAAAATCTAAAAAAGGATTAAAAGTTGCGTACATTACAGATACTGGCTATTTTAAAGAGCTCATACAGCAAATCAAAAATTTCAACCTTGTAATAATTGAGAGCACATTTAAAAATGAGCTTAAAAAAGAAGCAGATAAAAAACTTCACTTAACAGCTGGTGGAGCTGCAAATATTGCAAAGCAAGCAAAAGTTTTACAAACAGGACTTATTCACTTTAGCGAAAGATATACATTAAGAAAAGATCTTGAAAACTTACTAAAGGAGGCAAAATTGGAATATCCAGATGGAGAAATTTTTTTAACAAAAGATGGAATGAGACTTGAAGCAACCAAAAATAACTTTATTATTAAATAGGAGGATGGGTATATGATAAATGTAGAAAAAGTTACTAAAATGTATGGTTCATTTACAGCGCTATTTAATGTTAGCTTTAAAGTTGAAGAAGGCGAAGTACTTGGAATACTTGGCCCAAACGGGGCGGGAAAGTCAACATTAATCAAAATTTTAACATCGTTTCATTATCCAAGCAAAGGTAATGTAAAAATTTTTGGAAAAGATATTGTAGAGCATTCAAAAGAAATACTACAACAAATAGGATATGTTCCTGAAAAACTAGCTCTTTATCCAGAGCTTTCTGTTAAAGAATATTTAAAGTTCATATCAGAAATAAAAGGTGTTAAAAAATTAAAAAAAGAAATTGACAAAGTAATAAGCATATTTAAATTAAAAGAAGTTGAAGATAAGCTAATTTCTCAACTTTCAAAAGGATTTAAGCAAAGAGTAGGAATAGCTGGTGCTTTAATAAATAATCCTAAACTTGTAATACTCGATGAACCAACAAATGGTCTTGATCCAAATCAAATAATTGAATTTAAAGAATTCTTAAAAGAACTCGCAAAAGAAAGTACAATATTATTCTCTTCACACATATTAAGCGAAGTAGAATCTATTTGTAAAAGAATAATTATTGTCAACAACGGAGTAATTGTTGCTGATGATACAAAAGAAAATATTATTAAAAATAAACTTAAAGAGATTGAAATAGAACTAATAGTCTTAAAAAGATCTGAAAATGAAAAAAAGATTTTCAATAATAAAAATGATATTTTTACATTAATACAACTTGAAGAACATGAAAAAGACTTAAACATTTCATTAAAACTATCTCAAGGTAAAACAGAAGAAGATCTCTTTAGCTATATAGTAAAAAATAATATAATCTTAAAAGCAATGATCCCAAAACATGAAAGCCTTGAAAAGATATTTAGTAAATTAACCAAGGAGAGAGAAAAATGAAAATAGATTTAAAGCAATCCTTATCGCTTTCTAAAAAAGAACTAAAAATATTATTTGGAACTCCAACTGCATACGTTGTGATGCTATTTTTTTTAATATTTATAAACTTTTCATTTATTTTTTTATCAGGATTTTTTATTAAAGACAATGCATCTCTTACCTCTTATTTCTCTTCAATGCCTATTATTTTAATGTTAGTACTGCCAGCACTTAGCATGGGAGTATTCTCAGAAGAACATAAAACAGGAAGCATTGAACTTCTTTATGCTCTACCAATAAGCCCTCAAGAGATAGTCTTAGGTAAATTTATTACGCTTAAAATATTTACCTTAATACTATTCTCACTCACCTTGCCTCTTACAATAATGACAATTTTCATGGGCGAATTTGATCTTGGGATAATATTACTTCAATACCTAGGAATAATTCTTTATTCTCTCTCCGTGCTAAGTATGGGAACATTTATCTCATCTATTACAAAAAGTCAAATAGTATCGTATATTCTAACCGTATTTATACTAATATTAATACTATTTTCTGGAAAATTGGTTATGATCTTTGGAAAAGAAAATATAATAGGAGAAATGCTTAACTTTATTTCAATAACTAATCACTTTGGCTATTTTAATATGGGCATACTAAACTCATCAGACTTTATTTATTTTATTACATTCACAATCACATTTCTAATACTAAGCACATACAGCATAACACTAAAAAAATGGAGATAAAATTATGAAAAGCAAAGAAAATGAAGTTTTTAATCTAACCTTAACCCTTACAATAATATTTTTAATTTTTTGCAATATATCTATTTTCATTTTTAAAATAGACTTTACAAAACACAAAGCTTTTACAATCTCTAAAGTTACAAAAAATTTATTTTCAAGTGCAAATGAAACAATATATATAACATATTACAATTCAGGAAGCCTTGAAAACTATTTTGCTTTTCCAAATCAAATAAAAAATTTTTTAATAAGTTTTTCTGATGCTTCAAAAGGCAAGGTAATTTATAAAGAAGTTGATGCTGATAAAATTTCAACACCATTAGAGCATATTGGCATTCCTTCTCAGCAAATCGACTTAAGAGATATTAATCAACTATCAATACTTAAAATATACTCAGGAATTGAAATGATTTACGAAGGAAAAAGAGAAATAATACCGGTTGTAACAGAAATCAGCAATTTAGAATATGACCTTGCAAATGGACTTGATAAGCTAATAAACAATACAAAAAAAGTTTTAGGACTTGCTTTTGGAGACAACACTTTAAAAGAAGCACACAAAAACTTTTCCGAAATAATGAAAAAAGCATTTGGTATTGAAATAAAAGAAATAGATTTAAAAACTGAAAAATTAGAAGACATAAGAAAAGAAATAAATGGATTATTCATTATTGGTGCTAAAGAAATTGATGAAGAGATTGTAAAAAAAATTGACGATTTTATTGTTAATGATGGAAAAATATTTATTGCAACAAGCACAATTGACTACAATCCTCAAAATCCATATGGCATAGCTCCTATTAAATCTAAACTATTTGATCTATTTGAAAGTTATGGCATAAAATATAACGATAATATTATTCTTGATAAAAGAGCACCCACAATCTTTTTAGGTGGCAATTTCCAAACTTACTATCCATGGATCTTAATAGACAATAGTAATATTGTAAAAAAAGACATACCATTACTGAAAAATTTTTATGCTGCTACAATTCCTTGGAGCAGTTCATTAGAACTTGTAAAAAAAGATGAAGCTGAAGTAAAATTTCTACCTCTATTTGCAAGCTCCAAACAATCTTGGCAAGTTAAAGAACCCAATCTTTCAAACATATCTTTAAATGCATTTGAAGTTCCAAATAACTTTGAAGAGAATACACTCAAAATGCTAGGATATGCAATTGAAGGAAAAATTAAAAGTCCTTATAAAGAACAACATTCTAAAAATTCTAAAATAATCCTAACAGGATCAAGCATGATATTTAGTGATTATATGTACAACGGATCTCCATCAAACTTTGAACTGTCAGGAAGAATTTCAGATTATTTAATGCAAAAGGAAGAATTTTTTAATATTAAATCTAGAGAAGTACGAGCTAAATTAAAATTTACAAGCTCTTCAAACGAAATGGTCAATGCAAAATTTTCATTAATAATTGTTAACTTAATTATTCTTCCAACGATAATATTAATATTTGGACTTATTAGATTTACCAGAAAAAGAAAAGCAAATTAAAATTAAAGGAGTATTTATGACAAAACCAAAAATATTCTCAATCAATAAAGAAAAAATAAAAATATTAATAATAATAGTGCTAACATCTACATTCTTATTGGGAATAATTTTTTCAAATGAAAACAAAGTAGCAAGAATTCTGGAAGAAAAATTTTTCGACTTTGACTTAAATTTAATTTCTAAAATTGAAACAGAATTTGAAGGAACACTAACAAAACTTGAAAAAGATTGGGTGTTAACATATAATAAACAAAATATTCCCGTTGACAATAATAAAGTCAACTCTCTAATCAAAGCACTAGACGAGCTGCAAAAAAATAAACTTGTAAGTAGAGATAAAAAAAAACACAAAGAACTGGGAATTGAAGAAAATCCAAGCTTTAAATTATTTGATAATAATAACAAGCTGTTAACAGAAATTTTTGTTGGAAAATCAGGAGAAGGCGATTCAAGATTAGCATACATTAAAGGTAGTGACGAAAATGTTTACTTAACAAAAAATATTTTCTTATCATATAAGGGAAATTCTTATAATACATTTTCCGATACTAAATTATTTCAAGAAAAAAACACAAAATTAGAAAATTTATCATTTAAAATAATAAGAAAATTAAACAAAGAAAATGAAAATAATATAAATAATAACTATGAGATTACCACTAAAGATGGTCTTTATTTTTTAAATAATCAAAAAATAATAAAAGAAAGGCCTTTAAATATTATTGCTGAGTTTAGAGCTGATGGACTTGAAATTGATAAATCCAAAATAGATGAATACAAACTTCAATACAAGATTGAAGTCAAGTGGAGCAATAAAAGTGTTAATAATCTTGAAATTTACTTTAACAAAAATGAAGAAAATGACAAAGACATATTAATCAAAAAAGATAAAGATGAATATTACTATATGACTAGCAAATGGACCTTTTTTGACGTATTTAACTTGGAAAAAAAATCCATAGAAGAAAAAGATAATCTTTCTAGCAATGATAATCAAGAAGATCGTCGGCATGAGCATAACAACAACACAGATTAAGCTTACTATGTATTAAAAAGAATAATAAATATAAATATAAATATAAATATAATTAAAATATAAACATGCTAACAGACAACATTTTATCAAAAGATAAGATGTTGTCTAGCTTTACTAATAATAGTTTACTTTTAAATTAAAATTAATATTAGCTTTTTAGCTTAAAAAAATTGTCCAGATACCACAAATTAATTCAAAAATTTTTATAAAAAATAAAATAAAACTTAAATAAAATAGAACTTAAAAAATAGATTCTTTAACCTTTAGTAAGTAAAAATTTAACTTTTTTTAAAACTTCATACTCTTGTTTGATTTTAAAAATATTCCTATTAGGATTTAGCTCAAGCTCATTTTCTACCCTATCAATAAAATTTATTAATGCGTTTTTTTCATCATTATTTAGCACAACATTACTTAAAGATTCTTCAGCATTAAATTTACTCACAACCTTTTCAACATCATTAAAATTAATATTAGAAGAAGAATGATCCTCAGTTATATTTTGAGAATTGGGCTTTTCATAATTAGTAATATCACTATTTTGGTCTTGTTGTTCTTGAACTGCTACATCTCTTAAATTATTGTTCAAATTCTTCTCGTTATTATTTAAAAAATTGCCTTCAATAACTTGAGAATCTAAATCCTCTTTTAAAACGTTTTCAAAGTCATCAAATTCTTTTAACTCAAGATGTTTATCAGAAGTCTTAAGAATTGCAGAATCAGCACTATTCTCAGGCTCAATGTTTCCATTCTTACTAATTAAATCTAAATGCTGTTTATTATCTGTAACACTTTCTAATTTTTCATTATGATCATTATTATTATTTAATTCCATATTTTCTACAGGCACATTATCACTACCTTCTTTTTTGGTAAAACTATTAGAAAAATTATCGACCACATGCAAATTACTAGTTAAATTCAAATCTTTATCCCTATTAAATTCAACATTGCTCTGAACTCCTTCACCTTCTTTTGGAGCATAACTGATACCTTCAAGTAGAGCATCTAATTCTTCTTGACCAATAGAAATATTAGGTAAATTGTCTTCTTTTTTAGAAAATGCATCATCAATATCAGGCAACTTTTTTTCAAAATCTTTCGAATCAGACGTAATAAAATCTCTTTGAACAAGCTTAGACCCATTATCTAGCATTTCTTTTTCAACTCTCTCAACACGAAGCTCAACATCCTTTAAACAATTAATCAACTCGCCATGTCTTTCTTTTAAGATATTATCGAGTTTTAATAACTTTTCATCTAAAAAAATTTTAAGATTATCTGCGGTTGTAGAAACAATATCAATAGACTCATTTCTTAAAAAGACCTTTTCCATATCAAAATCAACTTCCTTAGGACCTTCTTTGATAAAAAAAACACTTTTCTTCATGTCAAACTTGCTCTCCAAAACTACTCAATATAACTACGATCTAAATCAACTTTAACTACTTGTAAATATAGTATATTAAGAATATAATTACAAGCTGTATGACTATTTATAAAAAAATTGCAATGTCTTTTTACTCAGGAATACTAAGCTACTTTATAATAGCTCCTATATTTGGAGAGAGGGGATTTGTTAATTATCAAAAATTGGATAACAACTTAACATTAATAAAAAATCACATCGAAAAACTAAAAAAAAATCAAAAAGAATTAAAAGCAAGGTATATTAATTTACAAGTATCTAAATCTGAAATTCTAAAAGAAGCCAACAAGCTAGGCTACTACCCAAAAAACTCAACAGTAATAAAAACCAACAATAATAAAGATCAATACAACCAAGGGCAAATATTAACCCTACAAAAACCCCTTTCCAAGAATCAAAATTTTTATTTTATATCAATAGCAATAGGTTTGATTTATTATTTTTTATCAAGTTGCATTATCCAAACCAAAATAATTTCAAAAAATAGCAAACTTACTTCCAATAATTCTAAGGATTAGTTTTTATTGAAAATATTTATTTTTAAAAATACAATATATTTATTAATTAATTTAATTTGTGCATCATTTTTTTGCATATCGTTAGTAAATTTTTTTTCAAATGAACAGCAGTACACTCCTTTTATTAAACCAAATATCTTAAAAGGATACTTGCAATACATTGGAATATACAAAAGTATAGAAAGATATACCCTCATACATGACTTCAATCCTAAATCAAAATTAGAAAAAAGTTGCTTTTTAAAGCATATAGCTGGAAATTCATATATAATATATGAAACAAAAAACAAAGGAATACTATGGGGTGATTATAGATACTCTCTGCTAAGCAAAGGAAAACCAATAACTAAAATAATTTTTAAAAAATTATTCAATACTTTAAAAATCTCAATTCCAGGCGCCCTACTCTCTTATGTTGCAGCAATAGTGCTTATTATAATTTGGAAAATTTACATAAAAAACAACCTAATAAATAATTTTCTAGAATATTTAATGCTATTACTCCACTCTATGCCAAGAAACTTAACAGTATTTTTAATACTGTCTTTAATATACTATTTAAATTTAAATCCAAAAAATTTAATAATGGGTGGATTTGCATGGTTTTTTTCATTCTTCATATTTAATTCTGTAATTTTTAAACAATCTCTTGATAAAACTTTATCAGAATTTTACATAAAAGCTGCAAAATCAAGAGGAATAAATAAATTACAAATAATACTAAGACATGCACTAATTCCATCAATAACACCATTGCTTACAAACATGAGACCTATTCTTACAACTGCTTTTTTTGGGGCATCAATGATTGAATCAATGTTTGAAATCGATGGAATTGGAGCCTTATATTTAAATGCTTTAAAATTCAGTGATTATGCTATTTCTAAAGATTTAATTTTTATTGGCGTTTTCATTATGCTTATTCCAAATATAATAACAGACATACTAATTTACAAAATCAACCCATATAAGGATACGCTAAGATAATGAATCTAGATATAGTAATAAAAAAAATTTATATCGTACTCTTTAATATATTTATTGTAATATTGCTCATTACACCAGCACTAGTTAATGAAAATTCAAAAATTGCAATCTATAAAAAAGATCCAAATAAAATTTATTTAAAATCTATCAAAAACATACCTATGCCACCCACGAAAGACAATCCACTAGGAATCGATAAAATGGGTCGAGATATTATGGCAAGACTAATAATTGCAACCAGAAATTCTATTTTACTTTCACTAAGCTATGCTACAATCTCTGCAGTAATTGGAATCTTTGTTGGGACAATAATAGGTATGTTTAGATTTGAAATTTGCATGCTAATTTCAAAACCAATCGAAGCATTGCAAACGTTACCCTTTTTTTATATTGTGTCTTTAGTTTTTTACTACTTTTTAAAACAAAAAACTTACAACATGCTTCAAACAGCAACACTATTGGCATTGATTCATGGGTGGATTAGGTTTGCTTTTATTGCAAGAAACAATACATTGATAATAAAAAATTTAGATTACATTAAAGCCAGTGAAGCTATGGGTGCAAGCAAAATTAGAATAATATTGCGCCATATCTTTCCAGAAGTATTCTCATCAATATCGTCCATAATCCCATTACAAATGGCAAGAAGTCTTACTACTTTTGAAGTAGTAAGCTTTTTACAAAAACAAGATAAAACTCTATACCCCAGCCTTGGAGAACTACTTAATTATATGAAAATGGGCAATAAATATCTGTGGATATGGATTAATCCCCTACTCATATTAATAGGTATAAACATAATACTGGCAATAATAAATTTACAGCTGAGAAAAAAAATGAAACATTTAATATCATCTTAACTAAAAAATTAACAAACTCTTGGAGCAAATTTTTCTAAAAAACAATCAGAACAATTTACATTTCTAGAGGTGCAAATTTCTCTTCCATGCTTATTGATAGCCATAGAAAATCTATACTGCTTGCAAGGCTCTATTCTTTTTTTAAGATCTAGCTCAATCTTAATAGGAGAATTTTCCAAAGAAAGCGCATGTCTTGTAATAACTCTACTAAAATGGGTGTCTACAATAATTGCAGGCTTATTGTAAACAGATCCAAGAATAACATTTGCTGTTTTTCGACCCACTCCGGGTAGCTTAACAAGATCAAAAATATTGTTTGGAACAACGCCATTAAATTTTTCCAAAATATCAATAGAACAATTTATAATATTTTTAGCCTTCCTTGAATAAAAACCAGTCTTATAAATTAATTTTTCAACATCTCTCACATTTGCTCTTGATAAACTTTCAAAATTGCCATACCTTTCAAAAAGGTATGGGGAAATTTTATTCACCAAATTATCTGTCGTTCTTGCACTTAAAATCACCATTATTAAAAGTTCATAATTATTTTTATAATTTAAAAAAGGTTTAACATCCGGATATCTAAACAAAGTTTCATCAACAATCAAATCAAGATTAATCATAAAAAAATTATAAAACATTATAACCACAAAACAAAAAAATATACAAAGTAAAGGCTTCTAGACTTTATTGACAAGAATTTTCCAAAATGATATACTCATCATTAGCATTTAAAATGCACCAATAGCTCAATTGGATAGAGCAACAGACTTCTAATCTGTAGGTTTTAGGTTCGAGTCCTAATTGGTGCGCTTTATTCGGGATGTGGCCTAGTGGCTAAGGCACCTGCTTTGGGAGCAGGGGATCGTGAGTTCGAATCCCACCATCCCGAAAAAATATTCAAGAAGCTAAAAACTTTGTTTTTAGCTTCTTAATAATTTACACAAATTTAATCAAACTGAAAAATTATTTAACTCTTTTTAAAGTATTTACATCTAAAGTAATTAAACTTTTAAGCTCATCTTGTAGATAAATAAAATTCTTTCTCACAGAAAAGCTAGTAAAAGGCAAAATTTTATCCTCTGAAAGGATAAATTCCTCTAAATTTTCAGGAGAAAATTTAGCCAATCTCCAAGAATTACTCTCATCCTTAACAACCACTAAAATCATTCTGGGATCAACATAAAGAGATGAATTTTTATTAATCTCAAAATTAGACTCTGATATCACTTTTAAATTCTCAAATTTATTAAGTATCTGAAGCTTAGCTTTTCCTGAATCTATTTTAATAACAACCAAATCTTTTTCACGTTCATAAATTCCATACCTCTGAATACCTTGCTGAGTACTTTCTTTAAGTCTAACACCGGTATTCAAATCAATAAGTTGAAGCGTTCCTAAATTTGTAATCGGGTCGATAACCTCTAAAAATACAGGATTACTAAAATCTACAGACACATCGATCAAATCTTCATTTAAAGAAGTAGGTTGACTTTTAACTTGAGGCTTAGTTTGTTGTAAATTAACGTCTTTATTATCTATGCCTTCTTTTGAATCAATGTCGCTATAAGAAGAATCATCTAACGGTGATAATTTAGCAAACTCATTATTGCTAGACTTTGAAATTTTATCTGCTTTTTCAACCTGAGAAACAGGCTTTAAATTTTCTTTACTATTTAATTTTTTATCCTCAGATAATTTTTGAGATTCCTCCATTATCATAAGATTTTTATCGTTATTTAAATCACTTGAACTTGCCTGTGATTTACCTTTGATTATTTCTTCTTCACTTTTTTTGATTTCAATTTGCTTTTCAATTTCTCTTTTTTGATTTTCATCACGAGCTTCTTTAAGCTGATCCTGCAAATCTTCTAGGCTTTCTTTTATCTGTAACTGCTTATCAACTTTAGGAGAGCTTACATCGCCAGGCTTTGGCAAATTCTTTTCCTTATTAACCTCGTTAATATCCTCTTGGATCTTCTCTCTAACGGTATCCCTTTGAATATCTAAATTATCTTCAGCAAAATCTAATTTTTGTTGAGCTTTATCAAGATTGAGTGCTTTTTTATCTAATTCTTCCTTTTGTTTCTTTTTAGCGTCAACCTGACTTTCAATCTCTCTCCTATGCTCTTCATCTGTAGCTTTTTCAAGCTGATCTCTTAAATTCTCAATAGTTTCTGTTATATTGGAATCACTTTCATGAACATTATCTAATTCAATATCAATTTTATCTTGATCTGCTTTATGAGTTTCGCCTTGAATGTCTGTAATATCTCTTGCAAAGTTAACACCCGCTTCATTTTCACTTAAAAGAGCTTTCACTACCTTATCTGTAACTAAACTATCAATATCAATGTCGGACTCAACATTTCCAGATAAAATATTCTTTTTAAGAGGAATAAATATTTGTGTCTTCCCAGCCCATTGACTGTACACCCTAGAAAGACCCGCATTTTCTTTAGTCAAAGACTTTAAAGCAGGATCAATATAAAACCCTTTGTAATAATCCAAATCCCCTCTATAAACAGCACTATATATTGTAATAGCTTTAGCAATTAATTCCGCACTAGACCTATCATAATCAAAAGACTTCATTAAATACCCTGTAAGAATTCTTCTTAGATTTAATATACTGTCAAGCTCTGACTTACTACTAATAGAAAAAACATCAACACTTGCTTTTTTATCTTGATCGTCAATAAATCTATTAATAAAATATTTACCATAATAACTTGAGTTGCTATTGGAATTGGTTAACTGCCTTGCTAAAAACTCCCCAATACCCACTATTTGTTCATATGTATTTGTAGAATCATAAGGACCTTTATAATTTACAAACTCAAGATCCATATTAACAAAGTCCTTTAATTTTTCCTTATCAACTTCCCTTGCATTAAGAGGAAATCCATTTAAAAATATAAGAAAAAAACTAAAGATTAGTAACATTTTTTTCATAAAAGAAATTCTCCTATAAATTTAATTATAATCTACCTTACCAACTAAATTCACTAATTTAAACCTAATTTTAACATAATCGGATTTATATGCAAAACAGCTAATTCAAGCTTGAATGATTGAAATAATTTCATTAATGTACTTGTTAATATTTTCAGAAAAATTTTGACGTCTCATAAACATTAATAACTTTAAATACTTCTGCTTACAAAGTTTAAGAAGTTCGTCTGTTGAATTTAAAATTATATTTCTCAAATTCAAAATCACAGAATAAGCTATTTCTAAATTGCCTTGATAATTTAACACTATATGTTGAATGTAATTATATATAATACAATCTTGCCCATAATAACTTTCAAATTTGGTAATAGTTTGCACTATAGTAATTATATTATTAATATCTCTTTCTCTAATTGCCAAATCAATAAAGCTTTTAATTGAAAATTCATTATTAACATATACAAAATATCTATAAAGCTTACCCCTTGAAGCAATTCTATCAAATCCCTTTTCTGGCAAAAGCCAAACATTAAAAGCTTTTTCATATAAATTTAAATATTTTTTGGGAAAATTTCCATGTTTAGTTGCAAGAACATCCAAAATCCCTAAAAATTTATTATAAGCAGTATCACTATAACTAGAGTTAAGAATCTCATCAAGAAGTAAATAATTTTTATCATAATCTACAAAATCTTTCTCTTTTAAATCTATTCTACCTTGATTATATTTATTACCTCTAAAATGGTTCCATACACTAACATCAAGCTCTTTGTCGTATTCGTAATAATAAGTACTAAGAACCCAATCGCCCCCCCCTAAGACAATAATGCCCGAATTAGCACTAAGTCCTGACAAATCCTTAATTTTAGCATCTGTAAAAAATATATCAAAATCTTCTCTAAGAGACAAAATCCCATTTGATTTGGTTGAAATTAAAAGATCCCTATTATTATAAAGAACAGCTTTTTCAATCTCAAAGTTCATTTTTTTTTTGAATTTAAGCTTGAAATTTCTACTTAAATCAAAAAACATACCAACACTTGAAATTGCGATATATTCACCATTAAACTTTTCAAACAAAAAATTAATAGGAAAGTCTAATTTAATAGAACCAACAACTTCCCCAAAATCTCTCCCATAAGCAACAATATGACCTGACTTATGACCAACAACTACCTCTTTTTTTGTATTTATCATCAATAAAAAGGGAAAAGCAACCAGCCTGGAAAACCATTTTTTATTACCTAAAGAATCAAACAAAAATATTTCATCATTCTCGCTTGCAATGCAAAAATCACCATTATCAAAAACTACAGGAGAAGTAACAGGTCTGCTGCCTGTGTTAACCTCAAATATTTTTTCTCCACTATTTAAATCAATAGAAACGACTCTCTCATTAGCAAGGGGAATTAAAATGCCAGTATTTCCTATGGCAGGATAACCTGAAGGGGAAAAATCAAGCTTATACTTCCAAACAAGTTTTCCTCTTTTGATCTTTTGAACTTCATTTCTAACTGTAATAACATAATATCCATTATCAAAATCTTTCAAAAGAAAAGAATATGGAATTCTATTTAATCTATAAGAATATTTCTTTTCAAATGACATTGTATAGGTAGTTAACCATCTATCTTTTGTTAAAACCGTAATAGTATCTCGCTTTTCATCAATAATTGGATTGCCCACAATTTTACCAGTTAATGCTTTTTGAAAATATAAATTAATACTAGAATAAAGCCTTAAAAAAGACGCTGAAAATACAAATATGAAAAGTATACCTCTCAAAATAAAAAACCTTTTGAGTTTTTAAAAAACAAATACTAAAGCCTAAAACCAGTATTATCACCATAAAGGCTATTTCTCAGATCCCTAATCTTAGTATCATCAATATACTCAGAAAAAGTCATATATCGATCAATTATTCCATTAGGAGTAAACTCAATAATTCTATTTGCAATAGTATCTATAAACTGATGATCGTGAGATGTAAAAAGAACAACCCCTTTAAACTCTTTAAGCCCAGCATTTAAAGATGTAATTGCCTCAAGATCTAAATGATTCGTAGGCTGGTCTAGTATTAAAACATTTGCTCCGCTAAGCATAGCCCTAGCAAGCATGCATCTTACTTTTTCTCCCCCTGAGAGAACATTTACCTTCTTTAAAGCTTCATCTTGACTGAAAAGCATTCGACCTAAAAATCCTCTAATATAAGTTTCATCTTGTTCTTTTGAATACTGACGCAACCAATCAACTAAATTCAAATTCAAATCGAAATATTTCCCATTATCCTTATTAAAATATGAAAAATTAACAGTAGAGCCCCATTCATAATGGCCTTTATAATTTCTATCTTCATTTGTAATAATATCAAACAAAAAAGTTGCAAACATGGGATTTCCCAAAAAAACAATCTTTTGTTGAGGTTCAATAATACTGCTAAACTTATTTAAAATTAAATTCCCTTCAAATTCTTTTATCAAATTTTTAATTGTGAGAACATTTTTACCAAGCTCTCTTTCACTTTTGAAATTAACATAAGGAAACTTCCTTGAAGAAGGCTTTAAATCTTCAACCTTTATTTTTTCAATCAGCTTTTTCCTTGATGTTGCCTGCCTAGACTTAGATGCATTACTAGAAAATCTTTGAATAAATGTCTTAAGTTCCGCAATTTTATCTTCAGATCGCTTTTTAGCATCTTTTAATTGCTTGTTTAAAATCTGGCTTGTTTCATACCAAAAATCATAATTTCCAAGATACACTTGAATCTTTCCATAATCAATGTCAACAATATGAGTACAAACTTGATTTAAAAAATGTCTATCGTGAGATACAACAATAACTGTATTTTCAAAATTAATTAAAAACTCTTCTAACCATTTAATAGATTGTAGATCAAGGTTATTAGTAGGCTCATCAAGAAGCAAGATATCAGGCTCACCAAAAAGAGCTTGGGCTAAAAGAACCCTAACCTTTAAAGCCCCTTCAATATCACTCATTAAACTATTGTGAATTGATTCATCTATCCCAAGACCTTTAAGAAGAACTGCTGCATCAGATTCAGCTTCGTATCCTCCAAGCTCTGAAAATTCTGCTTCAAGCTCCCCGGCTCTAATCCCATCCTCATCACTAAAATCAAGTTTATTATAAATTTCATCTTTTTCTTTTTGGACAGAATAAAGTCTTTTATGCCCCATAATAACAGTATCGATAACCTTATATGCATCATACGCAAATTGATCTTGCTCAAGAGCCGCTACTCTTTGATTTTTTGGAATAAATATTTCACCCTTAGTAGATTCAATCATCCCACCTAGTACTTTTAAAAAAGTGCTTTTTCCCGCTCCATTAGCACCAATTATTCCATAACAATTTCCAGAAGAAAATTTAATATTTACATCTTTGAATAAAACTCTCTCTCCAAATGCAACTTCCAAATTATTTATAGTTATCAAACCATTACCCTGCCTAAAATTGATATTCTAATAACAAAATTATCTTGAAAATTAATTTAATTTTCAAGCACTATATAAATATATTGACTAGGCTCTCAATTTTTTCGTATATTTAATATTATTAACATAAGGAGATGTTTGAAATGAAAAATATTAAGCCTTTAGCTGATAGAGTTTTAATAAAAATCAAAGAAGCTGAGAGCAAAACAATCTCAGGACTTTACATACCAGAAAATGCAAAAGAAAAAACAAATATCGGAACAGTCGTGGCCATTGGTTCTAACAAAGAAGAGATCACTGTAAAAGTTGGCGACACTGTACTTTACGAAAAGTATGCAGGAGCTGCGGTAAAAATCGAGAATAAAGAACATTTAATATTAAAAGCAAAAGAAATAGTTGCAATAATAGAAGAGTAAAAGGCTAAGTTTAGCTACTTAGCTTTAATCTTTATAAAATATTTTATAAAGATTATTGAAAAATAAGGTTCAAGTTTTAGTATGGATAAAAAATGACTGTGACCTATAGAAGAAGCAAAATTGATAGAAGTTTTGTACTTCTAGAAGCAGAATTACTAAAATCTACAAATCTTTATAAGTTTATCATAAAAACTTATTATTCTGATCAATCAAATTAAAAATTTCAAGCTTACAAAATCCTGTAAGCTTGAAAAAATAAAGTTAAATGAAAAATCTAGTTTTTAAAGAAAAAACCATATATTCAAGCAAATTCGATGACATCTATTACAACCCAAAGTATGGACTTGAAGAAAGTTTTTATACATTTATTAAAGGCTGTAATTTAGATTTAGAATTAAAAACAAAAAAAAATCTTTTAATAGCAGAGTTAGGATTTGGAACAGGATTAAACTTCATATGTCTTTTAAAATTCATAAAAGAAAACAATATAACTTCAAAAATTAATTATTATTCTATAGAAAAATTTCCACTTCCACAAAAAACAATAATGAAAATTTCAAAGTTCTTCGTTAAAGACACTGATTATTTCAAATTAATGTTAAAAAATTATCCTAAAATTCCAAAAAAAAATTTAAAACTAAAAATAACAGAAAATATTAATTTAAAAATTTTAATTGGAAACGCTAAAATAAAAATTAAAGAAATTCCAAAAAATGTAGAATACTGGTTTTTAGATGGATTTAATCCTAAAAAAAATCCTGACATGTGGAATAATGAAATATTTAATTTAATTTCTGAAAAAAGCAGTCCGGAATGCAAGCTTTCAACATTTTCCTCTGCAAGAATTGTAAAAGACGGCTTAAAACTTGCCAATTTCAAATACATCCAAATAGAAAAAGGATTTGGAAATAAAAGACATATGATAAAAGCTCAAAAAAATTAAAAAATTACTTTTAATATAAGCTGTTAAAAAAACAATTTCAACGAATATGATATACTATAGAATAGGAAAAGGGGAATTTTAATGATAAAAAAAATATTTGTTACAGCCTTAATCTTTTTAATATCTAGTAATCATATCTTTGCAAGAGACACAATCAAAGATTTATTCTTTATACAAGATATATTAATAAAAAAAGAAAAATATTCAGAAACTCTAAATAATGCAAGCCTTGAGGGCATTATTGAAATTGAACATAACAGATCATATATTAAAGATAACGATTCAGAGGTTAAGCTCATCCTAAAAGAAAAAGGATATAGAAAAAATTTCAGCTTTTTCAATCTTTTAAATACTAGTAATATAATAAAAAGCCTAAGCTTATTTAATGACAGGCCCAAAAGCATTAAAGAAAATGAAATCATATTATTGGGTACAAAAATAATTAAAGAAAATCCCAATAAACGGTACGAAGACGATGATGACTTTGAATTAAAGCTAAGCGCAACTTGCAAAAATAATCAAACTTATTTAATTCTTGATTTTGAGTTTCTCTTTGATCAAAGAAAAACGTTTCCATCAATTTACATTAAAGAAGAAGATGTGCCAACAATAATAAACAGCTTCATGAAATTACAAGATCCAAATTTCTTATCTCCTCAAACATTATTTAACAACTAAGAGTGCAAAATGTTATTTGCAATAGAAATAGCATTTTGCTGAAAAGCTGTGTATAACAAATTCAACTACATAATAATTTTTCAACTTTATTTACAGATTTTTTAAATTAACAATATAACTATTTATCTTATTAATTAAAGAAGAAAATTCTGCAAATTTTAATTTTTCAGATTCAACAATTTCTGCAGGAGCATTCATTAAAAAATTTTTATTTTCAAGTTTTTTGGAAACAGAAATCTTAAGCATTTTATACTTTTCAAGTTGCTTTTCCAGCCTTATTAACTCTTTAGTTTTATCTATTAATGACTTAACATCTGCATAAATTTCAAAACCAACTACGGCTACACCAAGCATACCGTCGCAATTTTTATTGTAAAATATATTTTTAAAATTAATCATTCTTTTTGCAATGCTTTCATTAGCCTGAAAATATCCCACATATTTAAAGTCAGCATCAAACTTCAAAGCGACATCAATCTCAATACTAGAAGATATGTTAAATTCACTCTTAAGTGTTCTAACGGCCACAATGAAAGTTTTAAATACTTTAAAGCTTTCAAATTCTTCTTGAAAATTATTAGTAATATCAAAGCTTGGATATTCATTTAAAGCTAAAATATCCCCCTTTTTTGAAAATCCAGAATAAATTTTTTCTGTAACAAAAGGAATAAAAGGATGTAAAATTAACAATGCTTTTTTAAGAAAAAATAGCAACTTGGAAATAGCCATATTTTGAATGTTAACATCTTCACTATTAAGATCAATTTTACTAATTTCAATATACCAATCACAAAAATCATTCCAAAAAAACTCATAAACAAATTTTGAAGCTTCATTATATTTATAATTTGCAAAAGAAGACTCTACGCCAAGAATGGTTGAATTCAAGCTTGTAAGCAACCATTTGTCGATGTCGTTAAATTCCAAATCATTTAATATTTCTCTATTTTTCAAATTTAAAAGAATAAATTTGGAAGCATTAAAAACTTTGTTTGCAAACTTAGCTCCAAGCATAAAATCCTTAAAATCAATATTTAAATCTTGACCTTGAACAGACAAAAAGGATAAAGTAAACCGCAAAGAATCACTTCCATACTCATTAATAATATCAAGAGGATCTATTCCATTACCCAAAGACTTTGACATTTTTTTACCTTGCTTGTCACGTAAAAGAGGTGTGATATAAACATCTTTAAAAGGGATTTGACCTGTAAATTCTAATCCTGCCATTACCATTCTTGCAACCCAAAAAAATATTATATCGTAAGCTGTAATTAAGGTATTTGTTGGATAATAATTTTTAAAATCACTAGTATCATTAGGCCATCCAAGAGAAGAAAAAGGCCATAGCCAAGAAGAAAACCAAGTATCAAGAACATCTGGATCTTGAACAAACCTCTTGCCTATATTCTTTTCATCTAAAGAAGGATCGGTATCACTAATAACAAGCTCAGCTGTATCAATATTGTACCAAGCTGGTATTCTATGCCCCCAAACAAGCTGTCTTGATATACACCAATCTCTAATATTTGACAACCAATATTTATATGTATTTTCCCACTTTTTAGGATAAAATCTTAACTCGCCATTCTCTAAAGCCTTTAAAGCTTTGTCTGCCAAAGGCTTCATACGCACAAACCACTGAGTAGACAAATAAGGTTCAACAACCTCGCCTGATCGATAACAATGCCCAACCTGTTGCCTATGTTTTTTAACACTTTGTAAAAACCCTTTTTCCATTAATTCTATTTCTATTTTAAATCTCGCATCTTTCATCCTTAATCCTTGATATTGCACAGGAACATTTTTATTAAGTTTTCCATCTTGAGTTAAAATATTGACCTTGGGAATATTATGTCTTTTTGAAATTTCAAAATCATTAGGATCATGTGCGGGAGTAACTTTTAAAGCCCCAGTGCCAAAAGCACTGTCAACATAAAAATCCGCAATAACTTTTATCTTCTTAGTTGTCAAAGGAATTGTGACCTCTTTGCCAACTAAAGACTTATATCTCTCATCATTAGGATTAACAGCAATAGCGGTATCTCCAAACATTGTCTCAGGTCTAGTTGTTGCAATCTCAATAAAAGAAGAATCGTCAATAAAATACTTAACAAAATAAAGCTTGCCATCAACTTCTTTATATTCAATCTCTTCATCACTAACAACACTTCCAGACCCAGGATCAAGATTAACAAGATACTCACCCCTATAAATCAACCCTTTAGAATATAAATCCTTAAAAACCTTATTAACAGCCTCACAAAGACCCTCATCAAGGGTAAACCTTTCTCTTGAGTGATCATAAGACGCACCAAGTTTTTTTATCTGATCAACAATTACACCTCTATGCTTATCTTTTAATTTAAAAATTTCTTGAACAAGCTCTTCTCTTTCAAAATCATTCTTACTTTTACCAATATTTTTAAGATGTCTTTCAAAAACAGCCTGCGTTGCTATTCCTGCATGATCTGTCCCAAAAAGCCACAACGTATTGTGTTTTTTCATCCTTTTATACCTTACAAGAATATCTTGTAAAACAAAATTAAGAGCATGCCCCATGTGCAATACACCAGTAACATTGGGAGGAGGCGCAACCATACTAAATTTTTCAAATAAAGAATTATCCGGTAAAAAAACATTATTTTTAAGCCACTTGTTATAAATTTCATCTTCAAATGACTTGGGATCATATTTTTCAAGAGGTCTAAAGTTCATTGTTTTCAAAATCTCCTACCATATCAATAACGTTTAAATTTTCAAAAAGCTCATCATGGGTTTTTGAATTTATAAGATTTGAGAAATATTTACTCTGTCTTTCTTTCTCAGTAAAATATATCTTAAAATATTTTTTAAGTTTATTAAAATCTTTTCCAAATCCCCAAGTAGTATGAAAATCCTTTATATGGAATTTTAATATATTTAACCTAAAATTTAAATTATTATCTAAAAAGTGCTTCGAAGAGAACTTAAATAAATTTAAATTCTTAAAAATTCCACGACCAAACATAATCCCATCAATTAAATATTTATCAACATAATATCTAGCATCTTTAAGGCTTAAAACATCCCCATTGCCAATAATCAACGTAGAGGGACTAATATTATTTCGCAACTTAACAAGTTCATAAAAAATATCAAAATTAACAGGACCTTCGCTCTGATTAACAGCAAGTCTTGGATAAACCGTTAACATATCAATTCCAAAGCCCAATAAAAACCCTAACCAATCATCAACTTCTGGATATGAAAATCCATGCCTGGTTTTAACGCTAAGAGGCAAATTAAATTTTGAGCAAGCCTCTTTGCTTGCTAGAATTATTTCTCCAGCCAAAGATTTATTATTAATTAAAGCTGAACAAACCTCTTTTTTAATTATTTTATTCTTAGGACAACCCATATTAATATCAATTCCCCAAAACCCCATGCCCCCTAATATTTCTATTGCTCTATAAAATTGCTCAGGAATATTTCCCCAAATTTGAGCAATTAAAGGTCTATTAAGTTCATTGGGTTTTAAAAAAATATGTTGAATAGATTGTTTTGATCTATTTAAAATTCCCTTTACAGAAATAAATTCAGTAAAATAAATATGCGGTTCTCCTTCTCCAGATCCTATTAAATGAATTAAATTTCTAAAAACAGAGTCTGTAACATCTTCCATTGGAGCTAAAATCATAACTGGAAGAGGAATATTAAATAAAAACTTCATAAAATGACTATATAATAATAAAATGTAAATTTAAGCAAATCAAAACAGTTGTTTATGTTTAATAGATTTAGATTTTTAGAAATAACATTGTTATTTTTAGAATAAAAACTACAACAAAAGAATTGGCAATAAATGCCATGATAATAAAATTTCAAAAAATTAATAAACAATTTTGATAAAAAAAATAATTTAAAAAAATTAATCCATAACAAGACTCTCACCTGGAACTTTGGTTTTTCTTACTAAAGTATCTTTATATCCAGCAGATTTAATAAGCTCTATATTTCTTTGAACATCATCAGCATTAGTAGGAATAAAAACAGTATAAAACGGTCCGTGAGAATTTACTACAACAAAAAGACCTGCTTTTTTTAATATTCTATAAGCCCTATCAGCATAATCTTTTTTTTTATAAGATCCAACTTGTATGTAAAAATCTGTTTCTTTGTCGGTAGAAACTGAAGAATCTACTAATAAATTTGAAGATTCACTTTCAACAGAAAAATTCTCCTTTGCTTGCTTGGTCTTCTTTTCTTCTTTAATATTAGGAGTATTAAATACTTTTTTAAAGTCACTAGATTTTGATACAGAAGGTCTTTTTTCATTCACACTTTCAATTACTTCAATCTTTACAGGAGCAACTCCTATTCCTAAAAAATCAAGCTTCTCAGCAGCATGTTTTGATAAATCGATTATTCTATCCTTCCTAAAAGGACCTCTGTCATTAATTCTTACAACAACTGATCTATTGTTTAAAAGATTAGTAACTCTTACAGCAGTATTAAAAGGCAATTCTTTGTGAGCAGCAGTAAGAGCCATCATATCAAATTTTTCACCATTAGCAGTAGTTTTGCCGTGAAAAGCTTCACCATACCATGAAGCAAGGCCTACTGTAGCAGAATTTATATGAGAAGCAACAAAAAAAAATACAAAGAGAAAGACAAACTTTCTATTATCTCTTATGGTGACATCAATTAAATTTCTCATAAATTTATTATAATATAAAAACATATTTCAATAAACAATTAAGCTCATAAATTGCTTATTTGTATTTTTTTTGATTTAATTATAAAAAGAAAAAAGTCTGAAAATGATATCAACAGAAATAATTAGCAGTAATCAAATACAAAAAGCAGCAAAGCTTATCAAAATGGGAGAGCTTGTTATATTCCCAACAGAAACGGTTTATGGAATTGGCGCAAATGCTTACAATGAAGACGCTGTAAAAATGATTTTTTTAGTAAAAAAAAGACCCATTGAAAATCCTTTAATAGTACATGTTGACACAGTAAAAAAAATAAAAGAATTATCGGAATATATTCCCAAAAGTGCTCTAATGCTAATCAAAAAGTTTAGCCCAGGCCCTTTAACTTATGTTCTTAAAAAATCAATAAAAATATCCAGATTTATAAGTGGTAATCTAGACACTGTAGCAATAAGAATTCCTGCAAATAAAATAGCTTTAAACTTAATCAAAGCATCTAAAGTCCCAATAGCAGCACCATCTGCAAATATATCAAAAAGGCCAAGCTCAACAAGCTTCGAAATGGCCTTAAAAGAATTAAATGGACTTGTAAGGGGAATAATAAAAACAGAAAACAAAGACTTTAATATTGGAATCGAATCAACTGTGATTGGATTTGACCTAAAAGATAACGTATTAATATTAAGACCGGGCGCAATCACAAAAAAAATGCTAGAAAAAGAGCTTAAAGGAAAATATACAGTAAATTACGCAGAAACAAAAATAGAGCTTGAAAAATCACCTGGGAATATAATAGAGCATTACAAACCAAAAATTCCTGTCTATTTATTTAAAAGTCAAGACAATATAAGAAGGTATTTAAACAAAGACACAAAAATACTTATTACAAAACCCACTCTAAAATCCTATTTATTTAATTTTTTGTGGGATAAAAAAAATATTAAAGTATTTAATACTCTTGAAGAATATGCACAAAATCTTTACAAAGAGCTAGTCAATTCTGAGAGCAGCTACAAACAAATTCTTAGTGAATTCGTAAAAGATGAAGGACTTGGATACTCAATAAACAATAGAATTAAAAAAGCCAGCTCAAATAGGTTTATTTAATCGAGAATAAAAATACTGATAAATTATTGCTTAAAAATTTAAAAAGCATAAACATAAATACTTAATCTGAAAGCAAACGTCTAAAACTATGCCACACAACCGGACTCTCTCAATCTCAATAAAGCCACCAAATATAATTAAAAAACTCTAAACCAAGTTTACGAACAAATTTTCACATAAGAAGAGTTTTGATCTTTTGATTAATTAAAATAATCATGGATTAACATAGTATACTCAAGTGGTATTTTTTCCTCATCAAAAGCAATGCCAAGCGCAAAAACCTTTCCATTAGGCGTCTGAATAACGCTTAAACTTTTTGACTTTCCCTCAATAAAAATCTCTTCACCCATAAATTCAAAACTGAAAATCAAATCAATTGAATCTTCTTTGACATCCCCATAATCAAAAGAAGAAATTACTAAAGCGCCTCCGTAAGATAAATCTTTTATTAAGCATTTATGTTTTGAACCATTAAACTTGATAAAAGCTTTATCTGAATCGATTTTTAGTTTCCTAATAGAATCTTTATCAACAATAATCCTCTCATGAATTCTCTGATTTTGCCCAAGTTTTAAATCAAGAAGCTTACCAACTTTAATAGCAATCTCTTCTGGCACAGGAGATAAAAATTCCAATGTTAATAAATTATATTCTTTATTTTGAGAAGAATAAGCAGAAGCACTTAACAGCTTAACAGACAAAAAGGGAAAAAAAGATATACCATTCTTAGAGTCTGAATTTTTCTTAAATTGAATAGAGCCTAAATTTTTATTTTTAGCCAAAGCAGGCAATACAGTATCTTCTTGAAAAATAAGCTTAAAAGAATCCATAGAAATAGAATAAATTACACCAAGCACAGAATAATCGCCTATCCTCATCTCAATAGTATTGCGAAGATTTAAAAAACTATTTATCTCTGTGCTCATTTTAATTTCTTTGCCCCTATACTTAGCTCCATAATCTCTTATTTTTCTAGATAAAAGCATAAACCTCTCCTTTCTCCTTTTTTGGGATATAAAATATACTAAACAACGCTAGAACTGGTTTAAACCAATCAAGTTATAAATAATCTTAACCAATAATCAATAAACCTACTCTTAAAATCAAAGACATATCAATACCAACCCACACAACATCTGTTTAATTTAATAAAACTTAAAAATGCTGCTTACATAGTGTAAAATTATAACAATAATTCTACACTATAACAATCAAACTATAACATTATTAATTCTTATACACTTATAGTATACTTTAGTAAAAAGTATGAAATTAAATAGCCTTAATTTGAAAAAAATAAATAAGCATAAACTACTTATTTATTTAACATATTTCACAGTTAGCTTTTCTATTATCACGCTGTCATTAGCAATATCTAAGACTATAAACATACAAAAAGATAAAAATTTTGGATATATAAACCCGGCAGTTCCTTCAAGACTTTTAGATATTAATGGGAAACAAATAACTCAATTTATATCTGACGAGAATAGAGAATTAATGCCCTTGAGAAAAATGCCTGACAATTTAATTAATACACTTTTAATACGAGAAGATATTGGTTTTTTTTCTCATCGGGGTTTTTCCTTGATAGGAATATTTAGAGCCGCATTTAATATTGTTCTTGGTAGATATTTCTCAGGCGGCAGTACATTAACCCAACAACTTGCAAAGCTTCTCTACACAAATCAAGCAAGAAGATCTATTTTGAGAAAATTGAATGAAATATGGTGGGCAATCCAACTTGAAAAAAAACTCTCAAAATACGAAATACTAGAGAAATACCTTAATAAAGTTTATTTTGGAAACGGTAACTATGGAATAGTTGCCGCATCAAAATTCTTTTTTGGTAAAAGCGTAAATAAAATCAATACAGCAGAATCCGTGATGATGATAATCCAACTCCCAAATGCAAAACTTTATTCACCTCTTTACAATCCAGAATTCTCAAAAAAAATACAACGTGCGGTTTTAAACCAAGTTGTATCAAATGGAATAGTAAAAGCCGAAATTGCCGAAAAAGAATTTAATGAATATTGGCAAAATTATGATTGGACTAGAATGGCTGATACATCTGCAATTTCAAATAAAAAAGACCAAGCTCCTTATTTCTCTGAGTACATAAGACAAAAAATACTAAAATATTTACCAGACGGTGCGAACATATATAAAGACGGGTACTCAATATATTCAACTCTTGACCTTGAAGCACAAAAATATGCAGATAAAGTTACAAACGATATGATTAATAAAGCAAGAACAATGCACAATTTAAACAGATCATCTGAAACAATAATTATTAATTCAGAAATTGTCCCTGTAGTAGATGCAATATCAGATTTATTAGGAATTAAAAATTTAAGAATAAATGGAAGGCAATATAAAAAACTGAGAAAAAGAAAATTTTACGAAGACAATATTGATCTAATTGCAAGCTTTGGAGCTATACTTGGAATTGATAAAATAGATACAGCAACAAAAGAATATATTATCAAAAATAAATTAACACCAAAACTCGTTGCACAGCCTGAAGGAGCAATGATAGCAATAGATACAACAAGCGGAGCAATAAGAGCCATGGTTGGAGGCAGTGGACATGCTAAAGACAACGAATTTAATCGAGCTACACAAGCAAAAGTCCAACCTGGAAGCGCCTTTAAAACATTATATTTTGCAGCCGCAATTGATCTAAAAAAAATAACAGCTGCCACAATGTTTTCAGACTCTCCAGTAGCATTTTTAAATAAAAACGGAGAAATTTATGCTCCAGGAAATTATGGTGGTAAGTGGAGGGGCAACGTTTTAACACGTCAAGCATTGGCCTTGTCTTTAAATATTCCAGCATTAAGAATATTAGATAAACTGGGCTTTGACTCTGCAATTAACTACTCTTCAAAACTACTAGGAATAACAGATCCAAAAGAAATAGAAAAAACATTTCCCAAAGTTTATCCGCTAGCACTCGGCGTAATATCGGTTTCTCCAATCCAAATGGCAAGAGCCTTTGCAATTTTGGGAAATAGTGGTAACGAAATCGAACCTTATGGAATAAGATACATTGAAGACAGAACTGGAAGAATAATAGCAAATGAAGAAGCAAGCATATTGGCTAAAATAAAAAACAAAGAACATCAAGCTCAAATAGTGTCTCCTCAAGCTGCCTATATCATCACAGATATGATGAAATCAACAATTCAATACGGAACCTTAGCAAATCAAAGATACACAAATCTTAAAAATTTTAAATCTGACATTGCTGGAAAATCGGGAACAACACAAAATTGGGCAGACGGATGGGCAATAGGATACTCTCCTTATATAACAACAGCATTTTGGGTTGGCTTTGACAAAAAAGGTTATTCACTAGGAATATCTGGAACAGGAACAGGATTAGCAGGACCTAGTTGGGGAGAATTTATGGCAGAATATCACAAAAACTTACCTAAAAAAGTTTTTGTAAAACCCGCAGGAATAATTAGTATCCCTGTACAAGCAGAAACAGGGCTATTGCCAGAAGAAATTGCTGATGAGAAAATAATAAATGAACTGTTTATTTCTGGCACCCAGCCAATTGAAAAATCAAAATACTATGAAAATAAACTAGAATTTAAAAATACAATAGAATTTAACATATATGGAATTGATGACATTAATAATAACGATGAAATAAATTTTGATACTCCTGAATTTGAATACCTTGATAATAATCTTGAAAGCCTAAACAATAATAATGTTCTTGAGAACATTAACAATAATGAAAATAAAAACGAAGATGAAATAGAAATGAACACTCAAGAGCCCTTAAATAAAATAGAAAATAAAAATTCACAACAAGATTTAATAAATAACAACAATGGTGATGAAATGCTTATTGAAAATACTAAAGAAATTAAAGACTCGGTTATTGTTAATGAAAAAAACACAATAGAAATACAAAGCATAAAAGAATTAAATTTAAACAATAATGAAAATGAGAATGAAAATGGGGAAATTAACAATAAAGACGTCAACGGAGAAGATATTCAATTGGATTAAAACAATATGTTAATAGATATCGATCAAATAAAAATAAAAAAAAGAATTAGAAAAAATATAGGAGACATTGAAAACCTTAAAAACAGTATTATAAAACATGGATTAATTTATCCAATAATAATAGATAAAAATAAAAATTTGATAGCAGGATTTAGAAGATATCAAGCATTAAAAGAAATAGGCTATAAAGAAGTTGAGGTAAAGGTAATCTCAATTGAAAATAAAAAAACTTTACTTGAAATTGAACTTGATGAGAATAATGTTAGAAAATCATTTACAAAAAGTGAAGCAAACGAAGGTGAAGCTTACTTAAAAATTTATTCTGAAAATAATACAATAATAAGATTTCTTAAATTTATTATATTAAAAATTAAAAACATGTGGAAAAGAAAAAAATAGAAAAATTTAAACCATAACAAAGGGGTGTGTTTATGATAAATTACAAAAATCTTAATGAACTTGAAAACTTTAAAATCCTTGAAAGGATTGATCCAGAGGTGTTAAAAACTGCATTAACTGGAAAAAGAATAAAAGAGTACGACATTACAATAGAAGGAGACAGTGTACATTATAATTATGCTTCAAAACAAATTAATGAAAACCACCTTAAAATTTTTCAAAATTTAAGCGATGAAGCAAATTTAATAGAAAAATATAAAGAAATACTTAATGGAGAAAAGATTAATATTAGTGAAAATAGAAAAGTCCTACATCACCTTACAAGAGGGCAAATTGGTAAAGACGTAATAGAAGACAATAAAGAAAATATGCGGGAGTTTTTCCAATCAGAACTTGAAAAGATATATAATTTTGCAAAGCAAATCCATTCTGGGAATATTAAAAGTGCAAATGGTAAAAAATTTAAAAACGTAGTTCAAATAGGAATTGGTGGATCCAGCCTAGGACCAAAAGCTCTCTACAGCTCAATAAAAAATTATGCAAAAAAACACAATCTGGCCTTAATGGATGGTTACTTTATTTCAAACATCGATCCAGACGAATCAGAAGAAGTGTTAAATAACATTAATATTGATGAAACTCTTTTTATTATTGTCTCAAAAAGCGGAAATACATTAGAAACCAAGGCTAATATGCAATTCTTAATAAACAAATTGAAATTAAATGGTATAAAAGACTATAAAAAACAAATGGTCATTATAACATTAAAAGACAGCATGTTAGCACTAGAGGAAAAAGGGTATCTTGAATATTTCTTTATGCATGATTCAATAGGTGGAAGATTTTCTCCAACATCAGCAGTTGGGCTTGCGCTACTTACCCTTTGCTTCACAGAAAAAATTGTAAAAGAAATTTTAAAAGGAGCCCATAAGGCTGACAAAAAATCATTAAATAAAAACGTAAAAGACAATGCATCTCTTTTAGCAGCACTAATTAGTATATACGAAAGAAATGTTCTCAACTACAGTAGCAATTGCATAATTGCTTATTCTAAGGCAATGGAAAATTTTTATCTTCACTTACAACAACTTGAAATGGAAAGCAATGGTAAAAGTGTAAACAGATTTAACGAAACAATAAACTACAAAACTGTAAGAATAATTTGGGGGGGTATTGGAACGGATGTTCAGCACTCATTCTTTCAAATGCTTCATCAAGGAACAGATATAGTTCCAATGGATTTCATAGGTTTTAATGAAACACAGCTTAAAGAAGATGTAATCTCCGATAACAGCTCAAGCAATGATAAATTAAAAGCAAATTTAATAGCCCAAATAATAGCATTCTCAAAAGGCAAAGAAAATAGTAACAAAAATAAAAATTTTAAAGGTGAGAGACCTTCTGCACTAATATATTCAAAAGAATTAACACCTTATACAATAGGATCAATACTATCCCATTATGAAAATAAAGTAATGTTTGAGGGATTTTTATTAAACATAAATTCATTCGACCAAGAAGGAGTTCAGCTAGGAAAAATTCTTGCAAATCAAATTTTAAAAAATGATATTTTTGAAGATGAAATAGTAGGATCTTATTCTAAAAAAATATTAAAGCAAGATTAATTAATTTTAAATACATATCCTTAAGTTTAAAAAAGAATGCACTAAGCTTATACAAGAGGTAAGAATGGATAAGATAAGTATATTATATACATTAATCAACATTATAACTATGCTTATTCTAATAAGAATAGTTTATTTTTGTAAAAGAAAAAATATCTCTTTTACAAAAAGAGTGTTTATATCGTTAGGACTAGGAATAGTATTTGGAATGGCTATCCAATATTTTTATGGCGCAAATTCATCTATAACAAACGAAACTATTAATTGGATAAATATTTTAGGTGATGGATACGTAAGACTTCTTAAAATGATTATAACCCCTTTAATAATAACATCAATAATCTCTGCAATAATAAAATTAACCAACAGCAAAGATGCTGGAAAAATGAGCCTATTTGTAATATTAACACTGATATTTACAGCAGGCATTGCTGCTATCATTGGCATTTCCACTGCTTTAATATTAGGATTAACAGCAGAAGGACTGCAAGCAGGAACCAGCGAAATTTTACAAGGTGAAAAATTACAAAAAGGCCTTGAAATATTAAATCAAACACCAATCACAAAAAAAATTACAGAACTTATTCCACAAAATATATTTGAAGATTTAGCAGGACTTAGAAAAAACTCAACAATCGGAGTTGTAATATTCTCAGCTATCATAGGAATAGCCGCACTTAAAACATCTGTTAAAAAGCCAGAATCAATAGAATTTTTTAAAAAAATAATATTAACATTTCAAGACACAATATTAGGAATAGTAACTTTAATTTTAAAACTAACACCTTATGCTATATTAGCTTTAATGACAAAAATTACAGCAACCAGCGAAATTACAAGCATAATAAAGCTTGGGGAATTTGTAATTGCTTCTTACATTGCCATAGGTTTTACATTTCTTATGCATATGTCATTAATTGCAATAAACAAATTAAACCCAATTACTTTTATAAAAAAAATATCTCCAGCACTAACATTTGCATTCATATCTAGATCTAGTGCTGCAACCATACCTATTAACATAGAAATTCAAACTAAAAACCTAGGGGTAAGCGAAGGAATAGCAAATTTATCAAGCTCTTTTGGAACATCAATTGGGCAAAATGGTTGCTCAGCACTGCACCCCTCTATGCTTGCAGTAATGCTAGCACCAACTCAAGGAATCAACCCTACAGATACTTTATTTATACTCACACTTCTTGGATTAATAATAATAACTTCATTTGGAGCTGCTGGCGCTGGCGGAGGCGCCACAACAGCTTCATTAATGGTACTCTCAGCAATGAACTTTCCAGTAGGATTGGTTGGACTTGTAATATCTGTTGAACCTTTAATTGACATGGGAAGAACAGCTGTTAATGTAAGCGGCTCAATGGTTGCCGGTGTTATATCTGCAAAACAACTTAAACAATTTAACCACAATATATACAACGAAAAAGAGCTTATAACTAAATAAATGGAAAAACAATTATGAAAATAATAATTATTGGGGGCACATCAGCAGGAACTAGTGCCGCAGCTAAAGCAAAACGCTTAAACAAAAACCTAGATATTACTATCTATGAAAAAACAAATATTGTATCCTTTGGAGCTTGTGGTCTGCCTTACTTTATAGGGGGATTTTTTGACAATCCAAACACAATGATCTCAAGAACACAAGAAGAATTCAAAAAAACTGGAATCTCTGTTAAAACTAACCACGAAGTCATCAAAGTAGATGCAAAAAGTAATACAATTACAATAAAAAATCAAAAAACAGGAAGCATTCTTAACAATACTTACGACAAACTAATGATAGCAACTGGTGCAAAACCTATTATCCCAGCAATAAATAATATCAATCTAGAAAATTTTTATACACTTAGAAATTTAGAAGACGGTCAAAAACTAAAAAATTTAATGGATAATGAAGAGATTAAAAATATAGTGATAATTGGTGCTGGATACATTGGAATTGAAATGATAGAAGCAGCAAAAAATAAAAGAAAAAATGTAAGATTAATTCAACTAGACAAATACATCCTAATAGATTCCTTTGACGAAGAAATAGTTAAAATAATGGAAGAAGAACTGATAGAAAAAGGAGTTGATCTTCATACAAGTGAATTTGTAAAAAGCTTAATAGGAGAAAAAAAGGTAGAAGGGGTGGTAACAAACAAAAATACTTATCAAGCTGACGTTGTCATACTTGCTACTGGAATAAAACCCGCTACTGAATTTTTAGAAAATCAACTTAAAACTAATATAAATGGAGCAATAATTGTAAATGAGTATGGCGAAACTAGCATTAAAAATATTTTTTCTGCAGGAGATTGTGCAACTATTTATAATATAGTAAGCAAAAAAAATGAATACATACCCCTAGCAACAACAGCTAACAAGCTTGGTAGAATAGTCGGTGAAAATTTAGCCGGAAATCATATTTCATTTAAAGGGACATTGGGCTCAGCTTCAATTAAAATACTATCTCTGGAAGCTGCAAGAACAGGGATTACAGAAAACGATGCAAAAAAGCTTCAAATAAAATATAAAACGATTTTTGTAAAGGATAAAAATCATACAAATTATTATCCAGGGCAAGAAGATCTTTATATTAAATTAATTTATGAAGAAAATACCAAAGTAATCCTTGGGGCACAAGCAATAGGAAAAAATGGAGCTGTAATAAGAATTCATGCTTTATCAATTGCAATCTATTCAAAACTTACAACAAAAGAATTGGGAATGATGGACCTCTCATATTCTCCACCATTCTCAAGAACCTGGGACATATTAAATATTGCTGGAAATGCTGCCAAATAGTAAAAAATTTAAATTTAATTAATTTAATTCAATTTAATTCTTCATGCTAATTGGTTGTCCTGTGCTTGAGAGAACATCTCTCCAAAAAGAACCATTCGGATTAACCTTATTTCTGTCAATTACTGCCATCTTAATTGGTATGTGCACAAATTTTGTACTCCATAAACTAATCAACATTTTTGTCTTGCCGGACATTGCAGCATGAACAGCGTTAGACCCAAGTCTAGCACAATAAAGCGAATCACTAGCATTAGCAGGCGAACTTCTAATAATATAACTAGGATCAATATATTTAAGGGTAAATTGTATATTCTTTGCTTTAAAATATTCTGTAATTTTATCTTTAATATAAAGTCCAATATCCTCATAAAGCAAATTCCCAGAATCGTCTTTCTTACGAGGGAAATGATCAAAATACTTTTGACCTGCTCCTTCTGCTATCAATATTACTGCATGGGGAATTTCTTCTAAACTTTCCTTCTCTAAAAGTCGTCTTTCAAGATGAACAAGAAATCCATTAGGACCTTCTATGTCAAAATCAAGCTCTGGAATTAAACAAAAATTAACATCATTAGAAGAAAGCGCAGTATGAGCAGCAATAAAGCCAGAATCTCGTCCCATAACTTTAACAAGTCCAATGCCATTATAAGCACTATTAGCTTCAAAATGAGCACCAGCAACAGCTGCAACCGCTTGTTCTACAGCAGTCTCAAATCCAAAAGATTTTTGAACAAACATAAAATCATTATCCACAGTTTTAGGAATGCCCACAACTGCTATTTTTAAATTTCTTTTTTCTATCTCCTCAGCAATAAGAAGAGATCCCTTTTGGGTACCATCTCCACCTATGTTAAAAATCATATTAATGTTCATTCTCTCTAAAGTATCAACTATTTCCACAGGTTTAATACCACCCCTTGAAGAGCCAAGAATAGTACCTCCAAATTTATTAATATCATCAACAACATCTGGATTAAGATTAATAAAAGGTGAATTTGACTCAGGAAGAAGCCCTTGATATCCAAATTTTACCCCATAAATATTGCGAACACCATAAATTTTCCATAAAGTTCGCACAATAGAACGAATAACATCGTTAAAACCGGGACAAAGTCCACCACAAGTAGTAATAGCAGCCTTAACATGTCTGGGCACAAAATAAATTTTTTCTCTAGGTCCAGCTTTTTCTAAAAGAACATCTTCGTACCTATCTCCCTCATCTTCATTTCTATATACACTAAATTTAATTTTATTTTTTTCATTAACAAAATGTGAAGAACCCTCGCTAGCATAAAAATCAATCAAAGGATTGTTTTGCTTGCATTCCCCCAAACTGTCTATTTTAAAATCTAAATTTTCATTTTTAATTCTATACACAGCAAATACTCCTTTATAGTATTATAAATTACTTTCTAATAAATTGACTTTGATCTTTAATCATATCGTATATGTCATCATAAATATAAGGAGAACCTTCAACAGGTGATTTAATTAAATTACCAGCTATGAATTCAAAATATTTATTCAACTTTGAATTCTTCTCAAAATCAATAAATGGCATTCTATTATTAATAGCCTCTCTAAAACTTTTTGCAAAAGGCACAAAGCCTATAAACTCTATTGGTATATTAATATTATTCTTAACAACATTAATCAAATTTTCACACATAGCAATCTCTTCGCTAGTTTCTATTCTATTTAACACTACTCTAGGATAAAAATTATTCATCATCTTCTTAACCTTCAAAGAAGAACTTAAAGAAATAAGTTCAATCCCAACAACTAAATCTTTAAATCCAAGTTTTGTTCCTTCAATCTTATCTTTAAAAAAATTAGCAATATAATCGCGCTCAGGACTTTTCTGAGGAAAGCCTAAATATAAAAGGCGATAAAGAGCATTCTTTAAAAAAGAATAAGCATTAAGTATAGAGGGGGTTTCTGGAACTGTAACAATCACACCACTATAAGATGCTAAATAAAAATCTATTGTATTATAAGAAGTTCCAGATCCTAAATCTAAAAAAATAAAATCAGCAACAAGATCATTCTGAATAGATTCTACAATCTTTTTCTTAACAGAAAAAGAAAGATTAGCTGTTCCTGTATAAAGAGCATCACCTGGAATCAGATAAAGTTTATCATAAGGTGTTTTACACACTAAATCCGAAAAACTTTTATCCTTTTTATTAATAAAAGAACCAATACCTACACCCTTATTTTTAACACCCAAACAAGTATGTAGATTAGAACCACCAAGATCAAGATCAACAAGTATTACAGTTTTACCTAAACTAGAAAGCTTATAACCAATATTTGCAACAAAAGATGTTTTTCCAACACCACCTTTACCACTTGCTACAGGAATGATTTTAGTCATTATTAAATCCTAATTATCCTTACGATCTTTTTGAAAAATTTTCATAAAATTAAAAATCCCCACAAACCTCGATTTCTTTTCAGTATCTTTGCTTAAACTTTCATCCTCTTTAGAAACCGAAATTAAATCTTTAATTAAATCTTTATTGTTTGTAAAATTTTCAATACTATCCGGTTTCCCACAAATTACAATTTTATCATCTTTTAAAAAAAAATAATCACCATCAACAAATTCATATCTAGAATTACTTAAATTTCTAACAGCAATCACTGTAATACCGCATTCCCTTCTAAGATCAGCTTCAAAAAGAGTTTTTCCAACATATTCTTTAGGAATAACAGTTTCAGCAACAATAATATCATACCCAATAATATTATAAGTTGAAAGATTAGGAGATACTAATAATGGGGTTAATCTTCTTGCGGCATCTTTACTTGGAAATATAATTTTTGTTGCACCAAGAGTTTTTAATATTTCAGCATCATCCCTATTTTCTGTCTTAACGCATATTTCCTTCAAACCTAAAAGATTACAATAATGAGTTACAAGGGCACTTTTGCCCAGATCATCATCAAAATCAATCACAACAGCATCTGTATCTACAGGAATTATTCTTTTCAAAGCATTTTTAGTAAATTGTTCAACAACAAAGCTTTCTGTAGATATCACATCATATTCTTCAATAAGCTCTTTAGATGTATCTATAATAATAATTTGACAATCAAGTCTGCTTAAATCTTCAAGCAAATGAATTCCCAAATTACTAAGTCCAATAATAACAAATGTTTTCATATTTCAACCAACCAAAATATCCTGCCTTGGCCTTGTAAATTCTTCAAAACGTGACTTTCTTGAAACAAAAACAGCCATCGAAAAAAGCCCTATTCGTCCCGCAAACATAGTAAAAATTATAATGACTTTACCCCAAAATGACAAATCCTGAGTTACTCCAACTGAAAGACCAACTGTTCCAAAAGCAGAAAATACTTCATAACCCAAATCAATAACTTTCCAATTGCCAGATCCTCCCTCAAAAAAAAGAAGCATAAAAAAAGAAAAACTTACAATAAAAATAGCTCTTGCAAAAAATAAAAGTGCAAATCTTATACTATCTATTGAAACCTTGTAAGACCCAATAATATATCCATTGCCGTTTTGATTTTTAACAACAGCTAATATAATTAAAAAAAATGTTGTAATCTTAATTCCTCCTGCAGTTGATCCGGGTGCCCCACCAATAAACATAAATGGCAGAGAAACTATTTGAGTTCTTCCACTTATTAAAGAATTATCAAGATAATTAAAACCAGCTGTTCTAGTACTAATAGAATAAAAAATTGAATTAAATATTAGAGTCCCTATTGAATAACCATCTTTTAATTTATGCATCTCTGTAAAAAAGAATAAAATTGCACCAATTACAATTAAAACAAAACTTAAAGAAAAAACTATTTTGGCATGAAGTGATAATTTTTTTTTATTCTTAATAGTATTCTTTACATCTCTGTAGACCATAAACCCAAGCCCACCACAAATTATTAAAATAGAAACCACAACTATAGCTTCAGGAACATCTCGCCATGCATAAATACTCTCAGAATGCATAGAAAAACCTGCATTACAAAAAGCAGAAATTGTAGTAAATAAAGCCTCTAAGAATGAAATACTAACTCCCCTAAGTTTAAAACAAATAAGTATTAATATTAAACCTATCATTTCAATTGAAAAAGTTATAAACAATATGCTTTTTAAAATTCTAATAGGATTATATTCTATATTTGAAAGGGAATACTGCTTTATTATTCTTGCATCTGTTAAATTCATTTTCTTTTTAGGTATAAGCAAATAAAAAGTGGTAATGCTTATAAAGCCTAGCCCCCCAAGCTGGACTAGTAGCATTATCAAAATAAATCCAAAAGTAGAAAAACTTTCTATTTTAACCGTTGTAAGACCCGTAATACTTACAGCAGAAACAGCAGTAAAAAGAGCATCGATGTATGCTAATTTGCCATCACCTCCCCAAGAAATAGGCAGCATTAACAAAAGAGAGCCTACAAGCATAATTAAAAGAAAATAACTAAAAAGTAAAAACCTGTCGCTAAATTCAAATTTCAACATATCATACAAAAAGTTGTTTAAATTATTAAAAATTCATCTTATATAGCATAATATTTTAACATTGAAATATTATCATAATTACATTATTTTTAATATATGTTCGAAGTAGAATCAAAAGCATTTATTCCCCCAAAAGAGGTAAAAAGAATTATTAAGTTAGCAAATAAAAAATTCAAGTTTATTAAAGAAGAAATAAAAACCGACATCTATTACTCAAACCCCAAAAAAATTATAAGAATAAGAAAATTAAATACTCTAGAAAAAATTGTCACATTTAAAAAAAAAATATTGGACAAAAACAATGCTATAGAAATTAATAAAGAAATAGAATTTAAAATAAATAACACTAACAATTTTTTAATACTTCTTAAAGAACTTAAATTTAAAAAGCTATACAAAAAAATAAAAAAAAGTTTAATTTATCAAACTAATAATTTAAATGTAGAAATAAACGAAGTAAAAAATCTTGGATTTTTTTTAGAAATAGAAAAAATAATTAACAATCAAAATGACATAGATTTAGCAAAAAAAGAAATTGATAACATCATCAATATTTTTGGATTGAAAGAAAACCTTGAAACTAGGTCTTACTTTGAATTAATTTCATTGGCAAACCAAAGTAAAAAATAATTCATTGGAATTAGTGCTTAAAGTAGAGACCACAAGTCCATGATTACCATAAACCCCAATCTGAGGACTAGTAACATTACTCTTAAAATAATCCAACTTATTTAAAAAATACCAATTTTTATTCTTAAAATAAATTAACCGCACATTATTATTGTCTTCAAAAGCTAAAAACAAATTATTTTTATAAAACCCAATATCAATACTTGAACCTTCCATTTCAACATTAGGACTTATATTAATCCATCTATTGCTTTTTAAAGGACAAATGCTTACAATAGGTCTATTTTCAGAAACAAAACTCATAACTATTTGATTAAAATTAGAATCAAAAAACCCTTTAATAAAATTAGCCATATAAACAGAAGAAATGTTTGCATTTACCCAAGCATTCTCATTGTTTACAATAAATTCAGATTTAATCTCATTGTTTGACTTATAATTATAAAAAATACCTAAAAAAGGCTCAGATATTAGCCCAATGTTTGATGAATTAACATTAGAATCACCTTTGCTTAAATAAGTATGTATTACATCAGTCCAAACACTTCCGTAACCCATATTTGAAATTAAATTTATTTTATATTCATCTCCAATTTCTCTTAAATATGCTAAATACAACCTATCTTTTAAATCAATGCTAATATTTAATAAAGATCCAAAATTTTCTATGTATCCAGGACTAATATCAATCCATTTTCTACTATTAAATTTTTTAACTACAAGCTCACTAGCAAAATCAGTCCCCGATTTCGTAACAAAAGCAATATATAAATTTCCTTTTGAATTAATTGAAAAATCAAAATTAACTATATTAATAATATTTCCATTAACAGATGAATCAAGATTAAACCAACCAACATCCTCAATAAACTCAGCAACTTTAATGTCATCGCTATTTTCTAACTGATAAGCAATATAAATATTACTTTTATAAATTCTTAATACATACTTTTTAAGCTTGCTAGTTAAATTTAAAACAGGTAAATCTTTTAAAGTAAAAAATAAATTTTCTTTTTTAACTTTAGATGCCTTGGCTTTCAAGGAATCGCTACTCAAAATTGAAAAATCTAAATCTGTAAGCGAAAATTTTATTTTTTCATTCTTACTGCCAACATATATTATTGCATAAAGAGTATTTTGATCTAACTTTATTTTAAAATCTTTGCTTTTTATTTTATCAGTTATGTACTTTTTATTAGAAATATCATAAATTTTAAAAACAAAATCAGAATTTGAACTCTTATCTAAGGTTAAAATATAATCAGAAGATTTGCTAACTTTTAAATAAACACTACCTTTCCCATTTTTACTTAAAATACTCACCGAACTAATTTCCGTTAATACTTGATTTGCTTGAGCTTGAATAGAAGAAAATTTTATAAATAAAAATAGCAAAATTAATGTCTTATTTATTTTCATATTTTTTTATATTCAAGAATATTAATAAATAATCTAAAAACGATAAAATTGCAAAAAACGCAGCACAAACATACATTACTTGGACAATAAATAAAAATTTAAATTCAAAATTTAAAATGCCGCTAATAAAATTTTGAATTGATTCTGTAAAGTTGAGTTGATTTAAAGTATAAAACAAAAGACTTGCAAAAGTACAAACAGCATAAAGAATTGACTTCAATTTTCCCAAAAAATTGGCTTGTTGAACTATATTAAACTGAATAATTAAATTTCTAACAAAACCAATAGAAATTTCACGATAAACAAATATTACAAAAAAATAATACGGAGTTATTCCTTTGTAAAAGAAAAAAACAAAATATGTTAAATGCTGCAAAACATCCGCATAAGGATCTAAAATTTTGCCCACATTACTAACAAGACCATATTTTCTTGCAAGATACCCATCAATAAAGTCAGTAAATTCATTAAAAATTATTAAAAACCAAATAATTCCAAAAAACAAATATGGAAAAAATATATTTTCCAAAAAAAATAAAATTAATATGATAAAGGAAAGTATAATCCTAGCTAATGTTATTTTATTAGGAGTAATAACTTTAATTAAATTATTCAATTTATCAAATCTCCTTATCTCTTATTTTTAATAAAATAAATTCAAAAGCTTCATCAAGTTTAATTCCATTTATTTGCTCATTTGTTCTTGTTCTAATAGATATTTTTTCTTCTGTTGCTTCTCTCTCGCCAATTATAAACATATAAGGTATTTTTTTAGCCTGATATTCCCTAATTTTAGCATTCATTCTTGAGGAAGTATTATCAAGTTTTATTCTAATCCCCTCATTTTTAAATTTATTAAGAACCTTAATAGCATAATCTTCTACAGCATTATTAACAGGAATGATTACCGCTTGAATAGGAGATAACCATAAAGGAAACGCTCCACCGTAGTGCTCTATAAGAATTCCAAAAAATCTTTCAATAGACCCTAATAAGGCTCGATGAATCATAAATGGTCTTTTTTCTTTACCATCCTCAGCAGTATAAGTCATATTAAATCTTTCAGGAAGATTAAAATCAAATTGAACTGTACTCATCTGCCACTCTCTCTCAAGCGAATCAACTATCTTAAGATCAATTTTAGGCCCATAAAAAGCACCTCCCCCTTTATCAATTTCATAAGGAACTTTAAAACTACTTAAAGCCTCTTCAAGAACTTTTAAAGACATTTCCCAATCAGAATCATTTCCAACAAACTTTTCAGGCTTTGTAGAAAGATATGCCTTTAAGCTGTTAAAGCCAAATTTACTCCACATATAAATAGCAAACCTAAGAACTTCTTTAATCTCATCTACAACTTGAGAATGAGTGCATATAATATGAGCATCATCCTGAGTAAAACCTCTAGCTCTCATCATGCCATGCAAAGCACCTATCTTTTCATAACGATATACAGTGCCAAGCTCGGCCCATCTAAATGGTAAATCTCTATAAGAATGCTTACCTGTATTGTAAATTGCAATATGAAAAGGACAATTCATAGGTTTAAGGTAATAATCACTTTTATCCATTTCTATTTTTTCAAACATGCTATCCTTATAAAAGTCTAAGTGTCCAGAAGTTTGCCAAAGCCAAGATTTGCCAATATGAGGACTAAAAAGAATATCATACCCATTTTTAGAGTGCTCTTCTCTCCAAAAATCTTCTATTAAAGCTCTTATTTTGGCTCCATTGGGATGAAAAAAAACAAGTCCTGGCCCAATCTCTTCATGAATAGAAAATAAATCAAGCTCTTTTCCAAGCTTTCTATGATCTCTTTTTTTTATTTCCTCTCTCAAATTAAGATAAGATCTTAGCTCTTTTTCATTATTCCATAAAGTTCCATAAATTCTAGTAAGCATTGTATTTTTTTCATTACCCCGCCAATAAGCTCCAGCAATACTAGTAAGCTTAAATGCCTTTGGATCAATTTTATTCATATTGTCAACATGAGGTCCCCTACAAAGATCGACAAAATTATGACTCTTGTAAATAGAAATTTCATTTTGTAAATCAAAATTTTTAATCAAATCAATCTTATAAGGCTCATCTTTAAAAATTTCAAGAGCCTGTTCTACGCTTATTAATTCTTTTTCAAAAGAACTTCCAGTCTTTAAAATCTCCCTCATTCTCTTTTCTATATCTAAAAGAGCATCTTCTGTGATTTGCTTTTTAAATTCAAAATCATAATAAAAACCATCTTTAATAGGGGGCCCTATTGCAATCTTAGTATTTGGAAATAAATCACACACAGCTTCTGCCATAACATGAGCTATTGAATGTCTTTTTTTATAAAGAATATCTTCTTTATCTAAATCTTTACTCACAACAACACCTTTAATCTTTCGAGTTTTATTAAAAAATTAAAATTCACATTCATCACTTTTACGCAAAAATACCTATCCCAAATATTTATAATTACTAAATTAAAATATACAAAAAAATTTTCTAAAAAAATAGAGATAAGAAAAGAAAAAATTTAAAAATAAATTCTCAATCCATAGCAACTATTGATTCAATATTAAAATAAAAAGACATTGCTAAAAAAAATGTAATAGTAGAAGAACCCCCATAAGATAGGAAAGGAAAAGGAATCCCAGTAATAGGGAGAATCCCTAAAGACATTCCAACATTAAAAGAAGTGTGAAAAAATAAAAGTCCTAAAATTCCAGATATTACTAAAGCCATATACCTATCTTGACATTTATTCATTATTATTAAAAATCTAAAAAAAATAAAAAAAAATAATAATAAAATTGTACTAACACCTAAAAATCCAAACTCCTCGGCAAGAATAGAGAAAATAAAATCTGTGCTTTGAGACGGCACATAATTAGCATGGGTATAAGGTCCCTTTAAAAATCCCTTACCTAAAAGACCGCCAGAACCAATTGCTATCTTAACTTGATTTAAATTCCAACCAGCACCTTTAGCATCAATAGCCGGATCTAAGAATACTAAAAACCGTTTAATTTGATAAGTTTTCATTAACTTTGAAAGGACTTTTGAAAACACTATTGAAACCAATAAAATAGAACTTGCAAAAAACACATAAAAATAAATTATTTTAATACTTAAACCATATTTAGTAATAAAAAACCCTAAAACAGAAATCAAAAGTATTAAAAGCAACACCCCCATTATTATTCTAAAATAAAAAGGATTTGAGAATATAAGATAAAATACATTACCCATATTTACCTTATATTCATACCAAACTGGTAAAATTGCAAAAACGAAAGAAAAAAACCCTATCAATGTAAATGCTAAAACATAATGTAAATCTATTCCTGCAAAAAACGAAATAAATATAAAAATAGTTAAATACACTATCGCTGTACCAAAATCGGGTTGCAATAATATAAGAATTACCGATGGAAAAATTAACAAAAATGCAGCAATAAAAATAAAAAATTCATTATAACCTTTCTTTTCATTATAAAATTTTGAAAGTGTTAAAATAACAATAACTTTACCCAATTCAGAAGGTTGTCCCCCAAGTTTCCATATACCAATCCAAGATCTTGCTCCATTTACAGTAGTTCCAAAAAATGCAGTAAAAATTAAAGCCAATATTAATAAAAAATATAAAGGATATATCATACTATAAACAAATTTTAAATCATATTTACCCACTATAAAAATTAGAAAAAATCCAATAATTACCCAAAATGTTTGTTTTATATATTCATTCTTAGTTAAAGATCCACTAATATTATAATCGCTAGAATAAATCAACAATATACCAACAATAGAAACTATAAACAAGCTTATCAAAACCAAATAATCATAATTTTTTCTAAAAACCATTAATTTACCTAAGATACCATGGCCTATAGCCTTTAAGAATATCTTCATAACTTTGATTTGCAAAAATACCTTGCATTATTAAATCTGTAGATTTTGCAGGCCACCAATCCACATTGCTTTTTGCCTCAACCAAACTAAAAACAATAATTTGATTATCAGCTGAACCGTTATAAGGAGCAAGTCCAATAAAAGAACTATTTTCAAAACCATCTATACCGGTTTGACCAGTACCTGTTTTGCCTCCAACTTTAACAGCCTTAGTAAGAATTGCGTATCTTGCTGTACCATAAGTTACAACACTTCTCATATATTTTTTTAGAAGCTTAAATGTGCTCTTACTAATAAGATTTGTCTTTCTTAATATTTCTGGCTTATTCTCAAGAATAACTTCATTCGTACCGCCCTTTAAAATTTTATTTACAATTCTAGGCTTATATACAACACCTTCATTTGCAATCATCGCAACCATATTAACAATCTGCATAGGAGTAGCATTTAAAAATCCTTGACCTATTGAAAAATTTACAGTATCTCCTCCCACCCAAGACTGATTAAAAGTTTTTTCTTTCCACTCAGGACTAGGAAGAAGACCAGATACTTCATTTGGCAAATCAATTCCTGTTTTTTCTCCAAACCCGAATTCTTTTGCATACTTTCTAATTCTATCAATCCCAAGATACTTAAGTCCAAGTGTATAAAAATAAACATTAGAAGAATGCGCAATTGCCTCTTCTAAATTAACATACCCATGACCACCGGGCTTCCAACAATGAAAAATTCTATTTCCAACTTTAAAATACCCAGGACAATAAATTTTACGATCTTTATCTATAACTCTCTCCTCAAGAATAGCAGCAGCAACAACCAATTTAAAAATAGACGCTGGTGGATAAACAGATTGAATCGCTTTATTTAAAAAAGAGTAATCTTCTTTATTATGTTTATTGTAAACATCTCTCATGGAATAATAAGGATAATTGTGAAGAGCAAGAACAGCGCCTGTTGATGGCTTTAATACTACAATAGCACCATACCTTTTGCCCAAAGCATTCTTAGCAAGATCTTGAATATCTTTATTAATATTAAGTACAACATTATTACCTGGTACCATATTTCTTATAATCGAACCATCGTCTATTCTTCTCTCTTTAGAATCCACTTTGTATTTAATTAATCCTTCTTGCCCTCTAATATAATTATCATAAACTTGTTCAATACCTAACTTTCCAATCGTGGAAGTATTATCATACCCACTAACATTATAAAATGTTCTAAGCTCTCTTTGATTTATTTGCCCAACATAACCGATTGAATGCGAATATGAATCGTCAACTAAATAATTACGCTTAAAAGAATAGGTCCATAAAAGAGCAGGATAATAAAACTTTTTTTCAGAAATTTTAAACAACATCTTTGGGGTAAGCTCCATTATTTCAACATCTTTGAGATATCCACCAGGCTCTTGAAGTTTAGATAAAATAATTGATTTATCAATATCTAGGACACTTGATAAAAAGTCAATCATCTCACTTCTAGTATCAACGGGCATATTATAATACTGTTGCAAGCTTATCTTTAAACTAAACATAGTTAAATTATTTGCTAAAATATTAGAATTAGCGTCTAAGATCTCGCCCCTTGAAGCATTAATTTTTTCTAATCTTGATAAAAAAACATTGGCTTCTCTATCGTAAAATAGATGCTTGCCGATTTGCATTTGAAATAAAATCGCTAGATAAAGCACCATAATTAATATTAAAAATAATATACCAAACTTGTATCTAAAATTTGTTATAACACCCACTAATAATCCTCTTTAAAAGAATGAAAATTTCTAGTAAAATAATTTTGAATTGGATATAAAAAGTTAATAAACATTATATTTACAACAAGATCAAGATTAAAAACTGAATAATTAAAAGATTTTAAATCTATAAAATCATACAATACAATAGCCAAAAACCATAATATAGCTTTTGAAAGAATAAAAAATATTGTCATACTAAGCATATTTTTAGGCATTAATAACTTTATTTTATTGTTAAAATAAAATATCAATGTATATCCAAAAACAAAAAATCCAAGTGGTAATCCTGTAAAATAGTCCATAAGAAGACCATATAAAATACTAGATAATAGTCCCACATTAAAAATAAAATTTAAAGAATTAAAAACTAGAAAAATTAAAAAAATATCTATTGAAAAATAAAAATAAGTTGCAAAATAATGTTGGAAAATTTTACCCAAAAACGCACTAGAAATAAAATATGTAAAAAATGATGCCATTATTCGCTAATCTCTTTGTTGTTTTTAACAAGAAAAACATATTCAAGCTTATCTAAAGCTATCGCCGGTTCTACTTCTATTTTTAAAAGAGAATTGTAATCAAGAATATGAAAATTTGTAATCTTTCCAATATAAATGCCAACCGGATATTCACTAAACCCAGCAGTAACAATAGAATCACCTATCTTTAAATCTTTTTCAGCAAGTTTATTAACATAATTCATTTCAAGCTTTTTACCATAACCATTGCCTTCTACAAGACCTATAAACCTGCTACTTTGAATCCTTGCGGACACGAAATTTTCATAATTGGTCAAGGGCAAAATTTTAGCAGTATTAGAATAAACCTTTACAACTTTACCTACAAGACCACTAAATCCATCTTGATATGCAACTGCTATCATATCCTTTTCTATCCCATCATTGAATCCTTTATTAATAGCCATTAATGTCGATATATTTGAATAATTTAGATATATAATCTCTGCTGAAATAAAATCACTAGAACTTGACGAATAAAAATTTAATTGCTCCTTAAGACGAACATTCTCTTGCCTTAGTGACTGTATATTTTGAGTTACTATTTCAAGCTGTTGTATCCTTTTTTTATAAAATTCTATCTTGTCCTTATAATTCTTGTATTCATTTACGGTTTTAAAAACATTGGAAATAAAACTAAAAATCCCATGCATTCTACTTTGAATATAAGAATTAAGAGTAAAAAATAAAAAATTATCTGGTTTTCTCCTTTGAATACTACTTGAATCATAAATCATAAAAACAAGAGAAACTATCAATACTAAAAGCACTTTGATAAAATTCTTGAATTTAACAAGAAAATTCATAACTTATTCATTGATAAAACTGTAAATATTCTTACTAATATCTATTCTATTAGCATAATCATAAAATAAACCAGCACCAACAGCCACAGAGAGCAGCGGATTATCTGCAACATAAACAGGAACTCCAGTCTCTTTTGAAAGAAGCCTATTTAAACCCTTAAGAAGAGCTCCCCCTCCTGTCAAAATGATGCCACGCTCAACAATGTCTGTAGCAAGCTCTGGAGGCGTTGCACCAAGGGTACGCTTAACTTCATCCACAACAATATTAATAGGCTCTTGTAAAGACTCTCTTACTTCCATAGAATCAACAAGCTGCTTTCTAGGAAGACCAGTTACAGCATCTGTACCCTTAATATCTATTTTTTCTACCCTTAAATTTTGAATATCAGGATATACATTTCCTATCTTAATTTTCAATTTTTCTGCTGTCTGTTGACCAATTATAATATTGTGAGAATTTCTCATATACTTTATTATGCTCTCATCAAATTCGTCACCACCAGTCCTAATCGCTCTACTTACAACCATACCACCAAGAGAAATAACCGATATTTCTGTAGTTCCACCCCCAATGTCACACACCATGTGTCCTGTAGGTTCAAAAATAGGAATATCAGATCCAATAGCAGCTGCAAGGGATTCTTCTATTACCTTAACTTCTCTTGCGCCAGCATTCATTGCACTCTCTTTTACAGCTCTTCGTTCAACCTCTGTAATGCAAGTTGGAACACCTATTACCATTCTCGGCTTAAAAAACAATTTTTTACGAGAAAAAATTTGATTAATAAAATACTTAATCATCTTCTCTGTATTTTCAATATCAGCAATAACCCCATCTCTAAGCGGTCGCACAGCTTTAATATTTTCTGGAGTTTTCCAAAGCATTTTTTTAGCATTTCGGCCAACTGCAACGACTTTATTCCCCTTAGTAATATCTATTGCAACAACAGAAGGCTCACTCATAACCACACCATAATCTTTAATATAAACTAACGTATTACATGTTCCAAGATCAATACCAATATCTATCAAAAAAGACTTAAACAAATTCAAAATCAACCTCCCTAAAAATCTTCCAAAGTAATTCCAAGCCTCTCTCTTGCTGCTTCTAAATAAGGATTGAGATTGAGAGCTTCTCTCCAGTATTTTCTAGCTTTAGGATAATCTTTATCTCTCTTCCTATATATATCTCCTATTTTAACATAAACACTAGAATTTGAACTATTAATTTCTAGAACTTTATTATAGTAATTAAAAGCATTGTCATAGTCACCTTTATCTAATAGAATGTCTCCATAAAGCAAATATACCTTTTGAATTAAATTTTCATCCGTTTTCTCACCTTTTGACAATTTGCCTTTCTCTTCTTCTATTATTTTTTTTATATACTCGATGCTTTTGTTTATATCATTTAACTTATAATTAACATAAGCCAAACTCCAAAGAACTAAATCAGATTTATTCTGATTATAAGCTTTTTCAAAAAACTTTAAACTGGACTTGTAATCTCTTAAAAGTTGATACGAATATCCCAAATATTCAAAAATATCTTCCTTAATGTTCATAAAATCAAAATTATCAACACTTAAAGCCTTCTTCAAAAATTTTACAGCAAGTTCACTATAAAACTCTCCTTTATGAGAATATGCTTTTCCTAATATATAATATAAAGGGCCTATAGAAACTCCATTATTTATAGAAATTAAAAATCTTAATCTTTCTATGGATTTATCTAAAAATTCTCCTTTTAAATATCCTTCATTTACTATTAAAGAATAATAAAAATATGAAAATCCCAAAAGCAAATTTAAATTAAAATCAAATCTATGATTTTTAATATCATTCTCAGCATAATCTATTATTTCTTTATATTCTTTTTTATCCCATAGCAAAAGCAAATCAACCTGCGTTGGCCCTGCTTTTAAATAAGAATTAGAAAAAGATTTAAAATATGATAAAATATAATAAATTAAAAATATAAAAATGAAAATCATAAATAAATAAAAAACATATCTTAAATATCTTATTTCCATTTGAAACTCTCTTTTAGGTTTATAAAATTAAGCTGACACCCATAAGCCGAGTTCTGTACTATGCCATCATCTCTCTTGTTTTTTTATTGCTAAAAAAATCATGCGATCTACCCATAAGCATGCTCTCAAGAACAAAGAAAGCTTATATACTTGATCTTGCTCCTAATGAGGTTTATCTTGCCTATATTTATTGCTAAATAAGCGGTGAGCTCTTACCTCACCTTTTCACCCTTACCTTTTATGGCGGTAATTTTCTGCGACACTTTCTTAGGTTTAAAACCCCTAGGCATTACCTAGCATTATGTTCTTATTGGAGCTCGGACTTTCCTCTTAAGCTTTAATTATTATAAAACTAAGCGATGGCTGGCTGTCAGCTTAAATAAAAAGTATCAAATTAATAAATTTTATTCAACAAGATCCGCCAAACTACCAGGAATTATTTCATCACTTATTCGAATTTTATCCTGATAATAGAGTATTCTACTGCAATAAGGACAAAATTTAATATCATTGGGTTCACGTCTTACTTTATTTGCAAATTCAATAGGAAGTATCATATGACAACCTTTGCAAACATTATTAATTAAAGGCACAACTCCATTTGATTTATTTCTTATTATTCTTTGAAATTTAAATAAAAAATCCTCATTCATTTTAGAAGCGCAATTTAACTCTTCACTCTCTATTTCTAAAAGTTTCTTTTTAATTTCTAAAAGCTCTAACTCTAAACTATTGCTTTCAGACCTAAAACATTCCTCTTCTTTGCTATGCTTTTCATTAACATCTGATATTTCCTTTTCTATTTTAGCTTTAAGTCCATTAACATGTGTCATCTTTTTTCTAACTGTAACTTCATCGTCAATAATAATCTGAAGTTCTTTTTCAAGAGCCTCATATTCTCTTTGCGTTTTAATGCTATCAATTTTTTCTTCTGCCCTACTCTTTCTGAAATTAATATCTTGAATATCTAACTTTAAAGCAGAATCTTCTTTTTGATATTCCTTAAACTTTTGTTGTAAATCAATAAGAACTTTAGATAATTCTTCAATCTGAATTTTTTTCATCTCTAAATACTTAGGAATACTTTTTCTCCTTTCCTCAAGCTCAAATTTAGACTTATATATAACTTCAAGTTTTTTTAATGTATCAATATTATTCTCCATCAATCCCCCATTGTTTAATTTAAATCTTCAAGATAATCTTTTAATTTTTGAGTTTTTTTAGGATTTTTAAGCCGCCTTAATGCCTTAGACTCAATCTGCCTAATTCTTTCTCTTGTAACATTAAAATGAAGCCCAACCTCTTCAAGAGTTAAAGAATAACCATCTTCAAGTCCAAATCTCATTTTTACAACTTCTTGCTCTCTTTCAGGAAGAGTTCCAAGAATTGCTCTTATTTGATCTTGCAAAACTACAAAGGACGTGTGATTCGCAGGATTTTTTATTGCCTTATCCTCAATAAAATCACTAAGAACAGAATCTTCCTCTTCCCCAATTGGTGTTTCAAGAGAAACAGGCTCTCTTGAAACACTTTTTACAGTTTTAACCTTTTTAAGCTCCCACCCAAGTCTGTCTGAGAGCTCTTCATCTGTAGGGTCTTTCCCTAAAACTTGAATTAAATACCTAGTTTCCCTGTTAAGTCTATTTATTTGTTCAATCATATGTACAGGAACTCTAATTGTTCGAGCTTGATCGGAAATAGATCTTGTTATGGCCTGTCTAATCCACCAAGTAGCATAGGTTGAAAACTTAAACCCCCTCTTATATTCAAACTTTTCAACAGCTTTAATTAATCCAATATTACCTTCTTGAACAAGGTCAAAAAAATGAAGACCTCTGTTTGCATATTTTTTAGCAATGCTTACAACAAGCCTTAAATTAGCCTTAATCAACTGATCTTTAGCATGTTGCATCATTTGTTTTCCTTTGGCAATCTCTTCAGACATGCTTATTATTTTATCCATTGGATATTCATAATACATTTCAATTCTCTCAAGTTCTTTTTGAGCAAGCTGAGCCTCTGTAATTTGCTCTTTAATAGCATCTTCTTTTAATTTAAGAGATTTTTCTATCTCTATCCTTTTTTCAGCAATAGTCAAATCTCTTCCAAGCACCCTTAAATCTCTTATTTTTTCAATTTTCAACCTACTTAGAATTATTCTTTGCTGTCTTTGCAAATCCCTTATTTTATTAGCAGAATCAATATAATCATCTGAAAAGATCCTTAATTCATCTTGATACAAGGGAATATCTCGTAAAAGCTCTTTTAGGGCTAATCTCTCCTTTTTTAAATTCTTTTCAAAAATATCTCCCCCAAGCTCATATACCCTATGCTTATTATCTACATAACTTATCAAACGATCTTGAATTGGTTTTAAAGGAATTTTATAAAAAGAGGCAATTCTTTTTTTTTTATTATAGTAATCAGGGTTACTCTCTTTATCTCTATCCTTTTCTCTTTTGAAAAATTCTTCCCTTTCCATTCTTGAATAAATAGTATTAACAAGATTATAATAGTTTTCTATAACAAGTCCCTCATTTTTAAGAATATTCTCAATTATACTCTCCCCAGAATCCATTTGCTTTGCAAGTTCAACTTCTTGATTTCCTGTTAATAAGAACTCTTTTCCTATTTCTTTTAAATAAAGCTTTATTGGATCTTCTGAATGACTATCCTTTAAAACATTACTTTTAATATATCCTGAACCTAAGTCATCCTTAACAGAAATACCTTCTTCATCACAATCATCCAGCTTGACATCAATATCAACATCTTCTTCGTCACTTTGAAAACCATCATCTAAAACTATAAAGCTTCTATCAGAATCAATCTCCATTTCTTCCTCTTCTTCATTTCCATCTTCGGTGCCAACTAGATCTAATTCCGAAATTTTATTAACCAAACTTATTCCCTTATCCTCAAGCACTGAGCAAATACAATCAAGAATCTCTGGTTCTAATATGTCATCAGGAAGCAAATTTGATAATTCACTAAAACTAAGAGATTTTCTATCCCCCAAATTAGTAATAATACTCTCTATCAGCTTCGAATATTTCTTTTCCAAATCCGACAAAACTTAACTCCCTGGAACATCGTCTATGTAGATTTTTAAATTTTTTCTCTGCATATTTAAAAACATTAACTCATTTATTTGAATCTTAGCACTTACCAAAGAATCCCCTTCATATCTTTTTTTGCAAAGCACAACACGAGAATCTAATTTTCTCCTCTTGATTGCAAGTAAAACATGAATGAGCGTTTCGTCGTCCACTTCAAATTCAGAATTTAAAATTTCTTCAAAAAAGATTTCACTAACTTTATATGTATCCTTTAAATTTCTTTTTAAATCCATCAATGAAAAATCTTCATTATTTTCAAATAAATCCTCAAAGCACATAAAAACTTTTCTGGCATTAACATCAATTAAATCGCTATCAATAATATTGCGCCTTATTATACCAAAATAACTAAAATTTTTCAACAAAGCTACTATTAAATACCTCTCATAAGAATCATCATTATGAGCATACAAATTTCTTTTATTATTGTCAACTGCAAATCTTTCTTTTATCCTATAATAATCTTTTAATAAAATTGCCACACCAATACCAAGTTTATTGCTTAATTTGTCTAAAAAAATTTTTTTCTGAGTATCCACTTTTGATAAATTAATCAAATTTAAAAATAAATTAATCATCGCATTTAAATCTACAGTCTTATTTAAATCATATTTATTAGAATAAACATCTAAGAGATAGTCAAAAGCATCGCATCTATTATTTAAAATTTCCTGCAAAAAATCCTTACCTTCACTTTTAAGAACATCTGCAGGATCACGACCAAAATCCATTTTAACAACACTAACATTAATATTAAATGGCAAACAAATTTGATAAGCTTTTAAAGTTGCAGAAAGTCCAGCATCATCACTGTCAAAAGAAAATATTACCTCATCAGCATATCTTTGAATCAAAGCTAGGTGTTCTTTTGAAAAAGAAGTACCAAGAGTTGATACAGCTCTCTTAATCCCAGATGTAAAAAAAGCAAGAACATCTATATACCCTTCTACTAATATGATTGACTTTGTAGATTTAATCTCATCAAGTCCCTCATAAAATCCATAAAGAAGCTCCTTTTTTTTAAAAACTTCAGTTTCACTTAAATTAATATACTTAGAACCTTTCCCATCCAAATCTCGACCCCCAAAACCAACAACATTTCCTTTAAAATCTTTAATTGGAAAAATCAATCTTTGAGATAAAATGGAAGCCTTGGGATTTGCTTTTGAAAATAATCCACTTTTTCTTAGTATTTCAAAAGAATATCCTTTTGAAACTAAAAACCCGTGAAGCTCTAAACCATCTTTAACATTAAGTGGTAAATAACCAAGTTCAAATAAATCAACAACTTCCTTAGATATTGCTCTACTCTTTAAAATGTAATCTAAAGCCTTTTTGTTTTTATTTAAAAAAAATTTAATAGTATTGACTAATCTAGAATTCAGAGAATAAATTTCTAAAATTATATCTTTATTTTCATTTTTTTTTAAACTTTCCCTACTTATTTTTAAATCATCATAATAAATGCCAAACTTTTCACATAAAATCTTAAGAGCATTATTGTAATTGATCTTCTCCATATCCATTAAAAATCCAATAACATCCCCACCCTTTTTACATCCAAAACAATAAAAATATCCTTGCAAAGGATTTACAAAAAAAGAAGGGGTTTTCTCAGCATGGAAAGGACAAAGCCCTTTATAAGTAGATCCCGATTTAACAAGTTTAATATATTGCTCTACAACAACTACAATATCAAATTTAGTTTTAATTGAAGATGCAGTTTGTAAATACTCCATACTTCTTAATCCTTAGTAATAAAATTTTTAATATAATCTTTTGCTCCTAAAAGATGTGAAGAATAATCTGATGAAAATTGATGTGTACCTAACTTAGAATCATTTACCACAAAAAATAAATATTGCGTATTTTTTGGGAAAAAAGCTGCTTGTAGCGAAATAATACCAGCATTTGAAATTGGAGTAGGAGGATAACCTTTATTAATATATGTATTATAAGGAGAATTTATCTCTAAATCTGAAAAATAAATTCTTTTGGGATGGCTTCGGCCCAACTCTTCTGTAAGAACATATTCAATAGTAGCGCAAGATTGTAATGCCATATCAGATTTTATTCTGTTATAAAAAACCGAAGACATTATTGAGGCTTCACTTTTAACCCTATACTCACGCTCAACAATAGATGCTATTATCACTTTATTGTAAAAATCCTTGCTTGAATAATCATTAAAAATAACACCTATAGATTTAAGCTTATTTAAAAAATTATCAACAAACATACGAACAACATTCTTTATTTCTATACCTTTATAAAATTTATAAGTATCTGGAAATAAAAATCCTTCAAGAGAGTCGTAATCAAATCCAAGTTCATAAATAAAAGATTTTTCGTTGATCAAAAAAATAAAATCTTGAACATCATCAATGACAGCAAATTCTTTAAGCTTAAAAGCAATTCTTCTGCTGGTATACCCTTCAGGTATTGTAACATCAATATTAACGTTAGAAGATCCCTTTAAAAACTCTTTATATATCTCAAATGTAGAAAGATCGCTGTTTATTAAATATCTTCCCTCTTTAAATTGTTTGTCACTACCAAAAATATACGAAATAAAAACAAGAAGCAATTCGGATTTAATTAACTTTTGCTTTTTCAATTCTTTAGCTATTTTTTTAACTCCCCAACCTTTCTCAACACCAAATTCATAAACCAAACCATTTGCCAAAGCAGATAAGTTTAAAAAATATATAAAAATTGACAAAATAGATACTAAAAAGAAAAAAAGAATAAATACTTTCCCAATTTTAATAAGCACACGAATCTCCTAGCCAAACAAAAGTATTTGCTAATTGCTTTTTAGTTATCAATTGAAACTTTTAATTTGATAACTAAAATCATATTTTATAACCAATAAGAACTTTTCTAAACAGACAAAAAATACAAGCCCACAATAAAACAATATAACACATTCAAAAGATCACTATCAAAAAATTATTAAAAAGGCAATAGCTCATAATTTCAATAAACTGGGGAGGGTGGGATTCGAACCCACGTAGGCAAAGCCAACAGATTTACAGTCTGCCCCGGTTAACCACTTCGGTACCGCCCCTAAAAAGCCGACTGTCGGAGTCGAACCGACGACCTGCGGTTTACAAGACCGCTGCTCTGGCCAGCTGAGCTAAGTCGGCAAATAACAAACTAATAGTTAGTTTATAAAAATAAAATTCATTAGTCAATAGAATAATGGCAAATAATTAATGCTGCCTTTTTATCAATCTATTTGTTGCCAGAAAGAAAAATTTTAAAAACAAGAGCACAAACAAAAATCACAAAACTAAAAATTAAAATTGAATAATAATTAATTTTCTTATTTCTCAATAAATAAAAAAATATCAGCCTAGTAGATTCAAGCCCAAAAGAAACAGAACTTAAAATAATAGTAAGATTAAGATAAAATTTCTGAAAATTGTAAACAAAAATATTGTAAGAACCGGCCAAAAAAACGAATAAACTCAATAAAGAATTTAAAAATAATACAATAACCAAGATTCTAATAAAATTTGAAAAACGTTTTAGATTTTTTACTTTAAAAACTTGCATGAAATTTATAAATTTTTTATTATGAAAAGCGCTTGATTGATAATTTCTAAAAGATTACCAATAACATCAGCTAATGTAATTTTTTTATTTTCATTTGCCATTGACTTGTAAGAAACTGTTAAAGATTTTCGAATAAAAACATTTTGATTTTCTAAAAGGGCTAAACATCTCTTTTTAAGCTCAATAAAATAATCTACAAATCTATTTGAAATCTTATCAATAGAAACCGATTCATTTAAACACCACTTCAAAATCCTTTCCCTATAAGAATCATCAATTTTGCTCTCTCTTTTATGCCTTTCAAATTCTTCATTTTTATAATCAATCTCAAAGTAAATATTATAAATTTCTTTTTTTAAAATAGTAATATTATTTTCAATGTCAACATATATATTCCTTAAATCGTGATTATTAATTAATACGACATTATTTATAGTTCTTAAAACTTCCATCATTCTAATATCATAGATGTTTTTAAAAAAATAATTAAGAAAATATAACTTTTTAAAACTATAATGACCAAGATTTAATTCGTTAAAAATCTCACCCTTTAAATTTAAAATTACACCAGGATCTCTAACAAGTCTTTTTATTTCTTTAACTACAAGAACTTTTAAAGAACTATCATGTCTTTTAACAGCCTGACCCATAACATTTAAAAATAAAATGCTCTCATAAAAATTTTTCACATCAAAAAATGGTACATATTTTTTAGGAGATGCAACTGGATTTTTGCAATACACCCTAAAAACATCCAAGTAAGGCAAAGTTCTAGACAAACCAACAATCTTAGATACAACCGATAAAACATTTTTCAATACATATTCCACTCGAGACAAATGATCTTCTCTTGAAATTATTTCTGAATTACTAATATCATCAGATATTAAAAAATAATTTGATATAATACTTTTAACAATATCCACATCTATCTCAATATCTTTTAATGTATACAAAATGTCAAAAAAATAATTCAAATACTTACTAACACTCGAAAAGCTGACTCCAAATCCAACTTCAAGGTCAAGGTCAACAATGCTAATATTTTCAACATCATCTAAAAAATCTACATTGAAAAATGAAAAAAAAGATTTGTAAGGGAAAAACGCCAAACTATTAAAAACATAATAAAACTCAAACATATCAGAAACAGTTTTGTAAGTATTAAATGAAATAGAATTAATATACTCATTTATCTTAACTTTAAGAGATTCCTCTAAATCGTTTTGGGTCTTTTCTTTTTTCAAAAAAAGCTCATATTCATCCTCATCCAAAAAATCTTCCAAATTTTTCTTAGAATGAAGAACTTTATTTTGAATAAGTTCTAAAATAGTTTGCTCAACAACAATGCCACCTTTTTCTAATTTCTTAAAAAATTCTTTCAATTCCATTGAATATCGGCAAACACTAAAAAACATTTCTACAAAACCAAAATACAAACATTCTTTTTTAAAATCTATTACTGGATGTTTGCACATTTCATTAATTTGATTTTCTATGTTTTTTATAACATAAGATTTATAAATATCTTCTTTACTTTTATCCTTCTGAAAAAAATTTAAAATAGTTAACCACATTCTCATAAGAAATGATTCTTCCATTAAACGCCCTGAAAGGAATTTTTCAAGTTGAGAATCAACATCAGGCTCGCTACTACAATTAGGCAAAACAAACTCAGAAGATTTTAAACCCAAGCTCTTTCTTATATCATTCATCAACCTATTTTTAGTCTCTTTTGAAAGCTGCCCTATAGCGTTGTATACATTATTGTTATTAGCACTCATAAAACCCCAATAAAACCATTTAAAAAAATAAAAGCATTACTTACAACATACTTCAAATAAATTAAAATTGTAAATCAATTTTAGAAAAAAATATTTACAATATAATATAATATAATTTTATATGAACCTAGGAAAGGATAATCAAAATATAACTAAAATTGGTAAAATTTTTAAAAAAAATAACTACGAATTTTATTTAGTTGGAGGCGCTTTAAGAGACTTACTACTTAATAAACAACCTTGCGATTTTGATTTTGCAACAAATGCAACTCCTGAAGAAATAATAAAATTATTTCCAAATAACATTAAAACAGGAATAAAGCACGGTACAATTGGTATTATTTTTAATAAAAAAATCTTTGAAATCACTACATATAGAATAGAAAAAGAATATGAAAAAAAAAGAGCACCTAAACAAGTAGAGTATACTAAAAATTTAATTAAAGATCTTAAAAGAAGAGACTTCACAATCAATGCAATTGCAATGGATATTTTCAACTTTAACATAATAGATTGCTATGATGGGAAAAAAGATCTTAATAAGAAAATAATAAGATGCATAGGAAATCCAAATAAAAGGTTTGAAGAAGATGCCCTAAGAATACTAAGAGCAGCAAGATTCTCATCCACACTTAATTTTAATATTGAAAAAAATACTTTAATCTCAATGAAATACAAAAAAGAAAATATTTTAATGATTTCAAAGGAAAGAATAAAAAATGAATTTCACAAATTACTAGAAGGAACAAATATACAAAAAGGAATTTATTATCTTAAAAAAGTTGATTTTTTTAAGAATTTTTTTAATCTAGAAATAAAAACAAAATTAATAAAAAAAACTGCTCTACTTAACAAAAACAAATTTTATCTAAAGGCAATTACTATATTGACAATTAAAAAACCTATAAAAGAACTAGAAGAAAGCTTAACTTTACTTAAATTCTCAAATAAAGAAATTAAGTTAATTTTATTTTATAGAAGCATAATCGATGATAACAATATTTTTAATGTCAAAAAATTAAGTGATATTAGATACTTGCTTAGCAAAAGCACAAGAGAACATTATAAAGAAATAATTGATATATACAAGGCACTCAAAGGGAAAAAGAAAAAATATTTATTTATAATAAAAAACATAAAAAGAAAAAAATTGCTAAAAAGCCCCCTCTCTTTAAAAGACTTAAAAATAAACGGGAAAGATGTACAAAATCTAGTACAAATAGAAAATAAAAATATAGGTAAAATTTTAAATTTATTGCTAAATTATGTAATTGAAAACCCTAAGCTTAATACTAAAAATTGCCTTATAAAAAAAATAAAAATCTTAAAGGTTAATATCTTCCATAGCTTTTAAAGCTACTTCAGCTGCCCTCATTTCGGCCTCTTTTTTAGATTTGCCTTTTCCGTTTGATATAAACTTTTCTCCAACGTAAAGCTCAACACAAAAAACTTTATCATGATCTGGACCTATTTCTTTGTCTAGCTTATAACTTGGCGAGATTTTATATTTCTTTTGAACATATTCCTGCAACAAACTCTTATAATCTTTAAAATCTCCCCTATTAAACATTAATCTTATATACATGTCAAAAAGTCCAACCACAAATTCTGTTGCTATTGAAAACCCACTATCAAGATAAATCGCGCCTACAAAAGCTTCAATAGCATCTGCAAGAATGCCTTTTTTATTTCGACCATCATTACTCTCCTCTCCTCTGCCAAGCAAAATATAAGAACCAAGATCAATCTCTCTAGCAATGCTAGATAGGGAATCTTCACTAACAATATAAGACCTAGCCTTGCTAAGCTCCCCTTCACTTTTATTTGGATAAGTTTTATATAGATGATCTGTGATAATTAAATTAAGCACAGAATCTCCCAAAAATTCTAATCTCTCATTATTGCCAGATTTTTGATCCAACTCATTAGAATACGACGAATGGCTCAATGCTGTATTTAATAAATCAAAATTATTAAAATCAATACTCAAATTTTCCAAAAATTCACTCAATTGAGCTTTTCTTTCACTACTAAAACAAAAATCGGAAGAATTTTTTTTCATCAACCTTTTCTCTTTTTAATAAAATTAACAACATCTCCCACTGTCTCAAATTCATTGGCTTCGTTCTCTGGGATCTTATCATTAAAAGCCTCTTCAAGTAAATACAAAAGCTCATAAATATCAAGACTATCTGCATTAAGATCCTCAACAAATCTAGAGTCTATAGTAATTTCATCTTCTTTTTTATCAAGCTGCTCAGATATAATAGATCTAACCTTGCTAAAAATTTCATCATTATCCATGAATATACCTTCCTTGCTACAAACTACAAACTTATTTCTAGATATTGGTTGTTTCTATAATATCCACATTTTAAACAAATTCTGTGTCTCACTACAAGATTGCCACAATTAGAACATTCTTGAAATTGTGGAATTTTCTTCCTCATATTTATACTACGCCTTGTTCTACTCCTAGATTTTGAAGGCTTAAATTTTGGAACAGCCATTACTTTCTCCTACTACTTTTAAACTACATTAAATTATCTTAATAATATATATATTAACCAAGTCATTTGTCAATAAACTTAGATTTCAATCTATTGAAAACCAATTCTGGAACAAAATGAGAAAGATCAACATCCTTTTTCCCCATCAATTCCTTTACAAAATCTGACCTTATGTATAAATGTTCTGCACTACTTGGCAAAAATATAGTATCAATTTTAAAATTTAACTTATTATTAACAAGATATCTCTCAAACTCTATATCAAAATCATTAAAAGCCCTAATTCCCCTAACAATAAATTTAATAGAATTAACTAATGCATAATCAACAATAAAACCACTATAACTATCTACAAATACATTTAAAAAATTTAAAGAAGAAATAACATCTTTTGTAAGACTAAACCTCTCAATATCGCTTAGTAAATATTTTTTTGATTTGTTTTTAGCTACCAAAACAACAACTTTGTCAAAAATAGCCAATGATCTTTTAATTAAATCAATATGCCCCCAGGTAATCGGATCAAAAGATCCAGGAAAAACTGCCACCTTCATATCAAGAAAGCCTAAACCCCCTATTAATATCTTTAAGAATTTTTTTTCGCCATATTGGTTGTTCTTCTAAATTTTCAAATTCAATTTCTTTAATAATTTTGAAATATAAATATTCTCCCCTAGAGGATGTATCCACAATAACAAATTTACCAACACCCTTATAAACTAATTTTTCATTACTTGAAAGATTATTTTCAACTGTTAATTTGTTGATAGCACAATCAAAATGAACAGGTTTATCTTCATTTTCAACTTTTAAAGACATACTAAAAACAAGATCATTTATTTTTTTTTCGCAAATAGCGCAAGCAATATTAAGATTTATTCTTGTTTTAAACTTTATATTTTTTCTTCTAGATTTACCTTTAAAAATATTTTGTTTATCTGCATTAAAACCAGTCGATCTATTATCAAAACTGTTTAACGGGGCAACATTTTGACTTTTGCTCTCAGAATTTAATCTTTTATTTTTAAAACCATAAAAACGCTTATTAAATTTCTGAAAATTACTACTCTTAAACTTACTTTGAGTATATTTCAAAATCAACTCTCCTTAATGAAAATAAATATTTATCCTACAAAAAATAAAAACAAAATTTTAAATTTTTAAGCTTTTTAAAAGCAAGAGTCCAACTAAATACATTGAAATTAATCAGAATGGTTAATTAATGCCCTTAATCGCAATAAATGCACTATCAAGTTTGTTAAAATCACTTTTTTAAAAGTAAAAACCCTAAATCTTAAATAAAGATTAACAAAACAAAGGACCATTTAAAAATATTTTTTAATTATTATCTAATTTAATTCATCTCAAGCTCAATTTGCCAAAATATTTAAAATAACTTAAAAACTAATGCTCAACCTTTTTTAATATTAAGACGCTCCTTTATCTTCATAGCAGCCTTGCCAATTCTATTCCTCATATAATAAAGCTTAGCCCTTCTAACCTTTCCCCTTCTTAAAACTTCAACTTTTTCTATAATAGGAGAATATACTGGAAAAATTTTTTCAACACCTATTCCTGAAGAAATTTTTCTAACCAAAAATGTTTTGCCAATTCCCTTATTTTGCAAAGAAATAATAATTCCCTCAAAGCTCTGCAACCTTTCATTATTACCTTCAATAATTTTATAAACAACCTTTACAGTATCTCCTACATTAAAAACAAAAGCCTCATCTCTTTTATTCTGAGCTTCAATTTTTCTTATCAAATCCATTATCTTCTCCTATTTTCTTTAAATATTTAAGGTATAAATCATATCTATTTTTTTTAGTTTTTTCTATAGCTTTAAAAAGCCTCCAATTCTTTATATTCTCATGATGCCCTGAAATAAGAACTTCTGGAACCTTTATCCCCATAAAATCATAAGGCCTAGTATAATGGGGATATTCAAGCAAACCATTTTTAATGCCAAATGATTCTTCTAATAAAGAATTGGGATTTATTACTCCATCTATTAATCTATATACACTATCTATTAAAACAAGAGCCGCAATCTCCCCTGAAGATAAAACATAATCTCCAATAGAAATCTCAAAATCAACATATAAATCCATAATACGTTGATCAATTCCTTCATATCTTCCACAAATTATAACAATTTCTTCTCTTTTTGACAAGGAATGTGCTAACTCTTGGGTATACTTTATGCCAGAAGGACTTAAAAATATTGTTGTTTTCTTGGTGGCTTTTACATGTTCAAGAGCAAAAGACATAGGCTCAGCCCTTAATACCATCCCGGCACCGCCTCCGTAGGGCAAATCATCGCACCTTTTATGCTTATCTTTTGAAAAATCTCTAACATTAACAAGCTCAAAACTTACTATTCCCTTGTTAATAGCTTTTTTCATTATTGAATTTTCAAAAAATGGCTTAATTATTGCTGGAAAAAGTGATATAACCGTAAATTTCATTTTAAAAGATCTAAAACCTTAAGCTCAATTGTTTTTTCTCCTGTATCTATATCTCCAATATAAATACTCAAAAAGGGAATAAAAAAAAATTTAATACCCACTTTGACCTCAAGAAATACATTGTTTAAATATTCAAAAAAAGCTACAACTTCTCCCAACTTTCTATTATCATTAACAACAGTATATCCAATCAATTTCCCCAAATAATATTCGCCTTCTTTTAAACTCGATGCAAGCGAATCATCCACCCACAATTCAAAACCAATCAAAGGCTTAACTAACTCTGGGGTATTAATCCCTTCAAACTTCAAAAATAAAGAATTACTCTTTATATTAACATCTACAACTTTAACTTCAATAGCAAAACCATTACTTTTTTTTAAAAGGACTTTATTGTTCTTTAGGTTAATAAAATCACAAAAATTATTGGATATGCTTTTAATCCTAGCATATCCATTAACTCCATAAGACGATAATATTACGCCTTTAACAAACATAAATCAATCTAAAATTTCCAATTGCACTCGCCTATTGGTTTTAGCAGCACAAGCCCCAAGCAAAGTTCTAATAGCTCGCGCAATACGCCCCCGCCTTCCGATTATCTTACCCACATCGCTTTGAGAAACTCTTAATTCTAAAATAGTTGATTTTTCACCTTCAATTACATTTAGTTTTACTTCATCTTGTTTATCTACAAGAGACTTTACCACAAACTCTATTAGTTCAATCTCATTTCCATACTCTTTCATCTAAACCTCCTGACTTTTCGCATTCAAGTTGTTTTTATTTAAAAGCATTTTTACTGTATCACTTAAAATTGCTCCCTTGCTTATCCAATCTTTCATTCTATCTTCCTTAATTTTTATTTGATTTTGCTTTTCAACAGGATGATAATAACCAAGCTCTTCAATTGCTCTACCATCTCTAGGAGAAGCAGAATTCATAACGACAATCCTATAATAAGGTCTTTTTTTAGCCCCCATTCTCTTCAATCTTATCCTAACGCTCAAATTTATTCCTCCTTATTTTCCCAAAAGGGATGCAATCTTATTTTGAAAATCTTTATTTTTCATTTTTTTCATCATCAAAATTGTTTGACTAAACTTTTTTATGAGCTTATTAACATCAAAAACAGTTGTTCCACTTCCTAAAGCTATTCTTTTTTTTCTTGAGGGATTGTTCAAAATCACTGGGTTTATTCTTTCTTTCTTAGTCATAGAAAGAATAATAGCTTCTTCTTTCTTAAAAGCTTCTTCATTTAAATCATTGATATTCAACATTGATTTTGAAACACCTGGTAAAAAACTTACAAAATTGGCAAATCCTCCTATTTGTTTCATGCGTCTAAATTGACTTAAATAGTCTTCAAAATTAAAACTAGCTTTATTAATTTTTTCCTCAAGTCTAACAGCTTCTTCCTTGTCAACAACACTTTGAACCTTCTCTACAAGACTAACAACATCCCCCATGCCAAGAATTCTAGAAGCAATTCTTTCTGGATAAAAGGAATCAAGATCTTCAATTTTTTCTCCAACCCCGACAAATTTAATAGGAACCTCACAAATACTTTTAAACGATAGTATAGCACCCCCTCTAGTATCTGAATCAAACTTAGAAAATATTGCACCAGTAAGTCCAACATTCTCATTAAATTCCTTAGCAATATTTACTGCAACTTGACCCATCATAGAGTCTACCACTAAAATGGTTTCCGTGGGCTGTAAAATCCCCTTGATTTTTTTTATCTCTTCAACTAACAAAGACTCAACTTCAAGTCGTCCTCTAGTATCAACTATTACAGAATCAAAAAACTCAGATTTGGCAAACTTCATAGATGCTTTAACGATCTTAATAGGATCTTTTTCCCCCTCAAGTGAGAATACTGGAACACCTATTTGACTACCTAATATTTTTAACTGCTCTACAGCAGCAGCCCTAAATGTGTCAGCAGCCACAAGAAGCACTTTTCTATTTTCTTTTTTAAGCCTTAACGAAAGCTTAACAGATGTTGTAGTCTTACCAGAACCTTGAAGTCCGAGCATAAGAATATAAGATTGTTTATTGACAGGATGCAAGCTAAGCTCATAATTTTTGCCTCCCAAAAATTTAACAAGATTATCATTGACAATTTTAATAAACTGAGATTTAGGATCAATACCTCTTAAAACTTTTACTCCCTTGGATTCTTCAATTATAGAATTTAAAAAACGTCTTACAACTCTTAAGTTAACATCAGCATCAACTAAAGAATTTTTAATAATCTCAACAGCCTCTGTAATGTTTTTTTCACTTATTGTAGATTTTCCAGAAAGATAGTTTATAAAACTTTTAAAATTTGATCCCAAACTTTCAAGCATTAAAAATAACCCTTATTCTCAAAAATAATCCTATCAAATATAAGATACAAAAAAAGGCAATATTAATCAATATCTCCCCCTGTCAAATAAAATTTATTAAAAATAACACTAGAAGCAGGTCCAACAACAGAAACTTCAGTATCTAATGAACTAAGTTTTAATACTATATTTTCTCTATTTCGCTTTTTAATCTCTTCTTTTAACAAATCAAAAAAAGCTTTTAATTTAAAACTTTGACCATAGAGCACTAAATAATCAAAATCAAGCATTCTTTGAATATTGATAATAATTATTGCCAAATATTTAACTGTATCTTCCATAATTTTATTTATAAAATTATATTTTTCATAAAGAGAAAAAATATCGTATATTGTAACCTTTTTTAATCTACCCTCATACTTTTCATAAAGTTCAGGAATCTCACCATTCATAAACTCTTTTGAAATCAATCTCTGCAAAGCAAAATTAGATATTAACATATTAACACAGCCTTTATTACCACAAGTCGGACAACTTTTTTCTCCTTCATAATCAATTATCATGTGACTAACCATACCCGACTTATTATTAAAACCAGGATAAACATTGCCGCCTGACCAAATCGAAAGTTCCGCGGTATCTGTGTAGTCAAAAAACATAATATTATCCACATTCTTACCCATAAATTCAGCAAGAGATAAATTCTTAACATAACTTTCAAGATAAACTGTAAGTGAAAAATATTCCTCAAGTATTCTCTTAACAGGAACATCTTTTTCAATCCATGCCCCATAACTGTCGTTAACAATGCCTGATTCTTTATCTTTTATTAAACCTGTTATACTAAAACCTAATCCAATAAACTTATCTCTTGAGAAATTATGTTTCCAAATAATTTCTATCATATGATCTTTTATTTTTTCTAAAATATCATAAGCACTAACTGGGGGTTCAAAAGAATGAGTCTCGCTTATTAAAACTTCGCATTTAAGATTAGCAATACCTATTTGAAAATAATTGCTAGAAATAATAACTCCCATTGAATAAGCATAATCTTTATTAATATCAAGAAGTATTTCTTTTCGTCCGTGTTTTTTAACATTAGACACTCTAGAACCAACTTCGATCAAAAGATTTTCTTTTATCATTTGATTGGTCAAAATAGTAACTGCAGCATTTGTTAAGGTTAACTTACGAGCTAAGTCTGTTCTTGAATATTGCATATTTTTCAAACTAAGAAGAATTTTTCTTCTATTTCCACCTCTAATTGAAACCATATTTTCACCTTGCATAATACACCTCCTTTATTTTTAAAATAAAAAAATATTATAAAATATCATATCAAAAAAACCAATATAATATTTTATTTATTCTTAAAAGACAAACATGCCTTTATAAGGCTAAAAAATATTTTACATCATAATATCACATTCATAATAAACTATCAAAAATTTAAGGCTTAATAAAAAAAAGAATAAAATCATTTTTACTTAAAAACTCAGCAATAAAAATTAATTAGATTTAAAAAATAATAAACACAAAAAAACAATTTTGTCTTAAAAACTAATAACTTTAACTTGCTTTTTCCTTAAAATAAGAAAATTCCATCGTAAAACTACCCCTACCTTTAGTAGAACTTCTTAAAATAGAAGCATACCCAAAAAGTTTTTCAAAAGCCGCCTCTGACTTTATCAAATCATACTCCCCAATATTACTAACTAAATGAATAACTCCCCCTATAATATTTAATGTAGAAATAATTTCTCCTGTATGCTCAATAGGCGTTCTAATTTCCAATAACATTATTGGTTCAAGCTTAATAGGATCCGATTTTTGAAAAATGCTATGAAAAGCAAATCCTGAAATTGATTCAAAAGCACTCACGCTAATCTTACTAGTCTCACAAACAATAGAAAAAATACTAACATTAATATCAATAATAGGATACCCAAAAACTCCACTTACAAATGTAGTTGTAATTCCTTTAAATATTGCAGACTTAATTGTAGAGTCAATACCACATCCAAAATCTATTTTATTTCCTTCACCTCGTGACAAAGGTTTAATGGTCATTCCAATTTTAAAATTAATATTTTTGCCAGCAAAAATATTATTAAACTCAAAAACTTCTTTTACAATTTTACCTGCACTCTCTCTGTAACTTACTTGAGGTTTTCCTGTATAAACATTAAGATTAAATTCATCTTTAATTCTTGTCAAAATAATCTCAAGATGTAATTCACCCATTCCAGATATAATCAATTGTCCTGTTTCTTTGCTCTCAGAATAGCTAAAAGTAGGATCTTCTTTGGAAATTATTTCAAAAATTTCCTTTAACCTAACCTCATCTGATGATTTTTCGGGCTCAACAGACATTAAAACAACTGGCTCTGGAAACATAACAGATTCAAGTAAAATATTATTATTTTCTTCAACAAGAGTATCCCCAGTAACAGAAAACTTTAATCCTAAAACAGCACCAATATCACCGGTTTTCACAAAATCTATTTGTTCATTTTTATTTGAAAAAACTCTAAAAATTTTTGTAAACTTTTCACGCTTGCCATTTGAAGCATTGAAAATTTTTTTATTAGAATTAATTTCGCCAGAATAAACTCTAACAAAATAAAGATGAGCAGCAATTACACTTGAATATTGAACTTTAAAAACAAGAGCTGATAATTTTTTATTTTCATTAGGATCAACTAAAATTTTTTTATTTGTATCTAAAGAAAAAGCACTAAAACTTTTTTCAAAAGGACTTGGCAAGTAATCTACAATCGAATCAATCAAAGGTTCTATTCCAATATTTTTTAAACTAGTTCCCATTAAAACAGGAATAATAAATCTAGAAATAGTACCTCTTCTAATCTCACTCTTAATAATATCTAAACTAATCTCTTTATCTTCAAGAAATAATTGAGTAATCTCCTCACTAAATTGGCTAAGGATGTCTATTAGCTTTTTCTTAAAAAGAAATGCCTTTTCAACAAACTCTTCTCTAATTTGACTATAAGTTAATTTTGGAATTCCATTTTCCATTGCAAAATGGAGCTCTTTATTTAAAATAATATCAACTACTCCTTCAAAATTGCTTTCATTTCCAATTGGAATTTGCAAAACCAAAGGAATAGTTTTAAATTTATTTTCAATATCTTCCACAACTTTAAAAAAATTAGCACCTATTCTATCCATCTTATTAATATAAGCAAGTCGTGGTATTTCATATTTTTCTGCCTGTTTCCAAACAGTTTCTGTTTGAGCTTGAATCCCATCAACAGCACTAAAAATGACAATACCTCCATCAAGAACTCGAAGAGATCTTTCAACCTCTGCTGTAAAATCAACATGCCCTGGAGTATCAATAATGTTTATTTGGTGATCTTTCCAATGACAAGTAATAGCAGCCGAACTAATAGTAATACCCCTCTCTTGCTCTTGAGGCATCCAGTCAGTAATAGTATTTCCAGAATCCACATCTCCCATTTTATGACTTTTGCCAGTATAATAAATAATTCTTTCAGTAGTAGTAGTTTTGCCAGCGTCAATATGAGCCATAACCCCAATATTTCTAATACCCATAAATCCCCAACAACAACTATAGCCTTAATATAAATAAACTAAGCATTAATTAGCCAAACCTTTTAATAAAATTATTATTTCATATCACACTCGCAACATTTGCGATCATCGTGACAAACACAATCACAATTTTCAAGCAATGCCTTATGCATCCATAAATATTTCTCAAGATCACTCATGATGTCATCCATAATATTAGCAGTACCATAATCACAAGCAGTGTCAATCAATTCTCTCATTCCAAAAATATTTTTTAAAATCTCAGTAAGGCTGGAAACAACGCTTTGCATTGAAAGTAAAAAATTAGAAGTTGTTTCAATATCAAGCTCCTTAATAAAGGATTTTTTCATAAACTCAGAATATCTAAATTCAGAATCATATCCAAGCATTCTTGAGCGTTCTGCAACAACATCAATAGTCTTTTCAATATATTCATAAAGATCTTGTGTTTTTTTGTGAATAACAAAGAAATTGGTATCTTTTATATTCCAATGAATACCTCTTAAATTAGAATAAAAAATATGCAAACTTGCCAAGAGTTCTTGTAATTTTGAGTTTATTTCGTCCAAATTATCCTTTTTTATATAACTTAAATACTTTTCCATAACTATCTCCTTGATACAATCATTATAATACATAATGAGATATAATTATAATTTTAATACCATAATAAATAAAAAGGATCTTTAATGAAAAAATTGATTTTGATTTTTACACTTTTTTTGTCTCAAGCATGTAATTTAAACACATTGCACCCAATAGATACAAGAGAAGATATGAAAATTCTATATTCAGAAATTGCTAAATTAAGGAAAAATTTAAATCTAAACCATCTAGAAATAGACGATGTTCTTGAAAAAGTTGCAAAAGAATATGCCATTAAACTAGGTGAAAATAAAACACTAACTCATACCCTTTTTGGCACAACACCAATGAAAAGAATACATAAATACGACGAATCCTTTAATTTAACAAGAGAAATATTAGCATCAGGAATTGAGCTTAACAGAGTAGTTGATGCATGGCTTAATAGCCCAAGCCACAAAGAAGCTCTTATTAATAAAGATACCACTAAAATAGGCGGCTATAGATTAAAAACAGCTGACAATATAGATATATTTGTAGTTCTTTTTGGAAAAAGAAGAAATGAGAATTGACACTATTAAAGTTTATACTGTATACTACTTAATAGTAAAAAGGGCTCATAGCTCAGTTGGTCAGAGCGCCTGCCTTACAAGCAGGATGTCGGGAGTTCGAATCTCTCTGGGCCCAAAAATAACCTAAACTTCAATTATTTTTAATTCTAAGGCCAAATTTATTTTAGAATTTATCAGCATACTATTTAATTCTTTTTGAACTTTATTGGCTTTTTCCTGACTTTCAAAAAGAAAAATAAACGCTCCTCCCTTGCCAGAACCACTCAACTTACCAGAAAGAGCGCCTAACTCGATCCCCTTGCTTATTAACCAATCAAGAGAATCATTAGACAATCCCAAACGCTTTAAACAACGGTGTGCAATATTCATTTCGCCAGCCAAAGAATATACATCCTTATTCTGAAAAGAAACATAAGCATTGCTTACAGCAAGACCAAGCTTTTCAATAAAAACAAATAAATCCTCATTGGATAATAACTGTTTTTTTAAATTAATAACTATTTCTTTGGTAGTAAAATCTCTTTTTATCGCTCCTATTAAAAAACAAAAACCAGAATCTTTTACCTTTCTTGAATTTAAAACACCCTCTTTCTTCTCTAAATAAAAAGTTCCACCAAGATCAATTAACCTAATATCCATTCCAGAAGATTTACCATGAAAAATGTTTTCAATTTGATTTGCCAACAAAAGTTTATTACAATCTCTATATTCAAAATGGCTTTTAATATATTCTGCAAAACATAAACTAAGACTAGCCGAAGACCCAAGACCAACACCAATAGGAATTTCAGAAAGAATAGTAAACTCAATCGGATTAACCTTGCCGTAATTTGAAACAATAAAGCTTATTAAACTATTTAATTTAGTATTGGGTTTTCCCAAATATTTCCAATTTTTAGAAACACTGTAAACTAGATCCATATAAATTGGCACCGTAGCTCCAATAACTGGAAACCCATAAACAGCACTATGTTCACCTAAAAACAATATTTTAGCCGGCTTTCTTATTCTTAGCATTTATCGTTTTCAAACTTAATACTTTCGTGCTCCAAAACAATAGGAATAATTTTAGGCAAAGAAAAAGCTTTAATATTGGGCCTATAAACTAAAAAAGTTTCATTTCCGGCTCCCAAAGCTTTAATCAAATCACATTGATCTTGAAGATGCTCAAAACTTGGAGGCAAAGATGCGGGGACTCCTATTGCCTCTCCAATTGCTAATCCTAATTCTTTAGCTCTTTTTAAACTAGAAATTAATGTAGATTTAGAACCATCAACACTTAAAACAAATTTTTTCATCTCCAAATTGCATTTCAATATAAAATCTAAAATAGAATCTCTATGTTTATTGTACTCATAAATAGAGGTGGTGGTTTTAATTGCTTGCAAACCTTGCATCAAATAAAAATCATTAAACTCTACAAAGTCCAACTGCCTACATTTAGGAGCAAAACCACCTTCAAACTCAATAACACCTCCAAAAATACTAGCAGCAATATCATATCCACTACCTATTCCCCCTTGAGAGTGTCTATAGGCTTCTAAACAATATTTGAAAATTTCATCTTTATCAACAACATTAGTAGAATTATGAATTAAAAAAAGTCCAAACACTATGCCAATAGCAACAACAGCGCTTGAGCCAAATCCCTTTTTAGTTCCATCATTAAAGAAAAAATCACTTGTATCAATATATACATCATATGCAAAGCTTTCTAGATTAAAAAAACAATTTTGACTTAAGTGCGCAAACATTTTAAAAACAAAATCATTTCTATTTTCTATTAAAGAAAAATCATCTATCTCTTTCTTTTTACTAAAAAACCGCCAAGAATCGCTCTTTTTAAAAGAAAAGAATGCTCTCTTATTAATGGCAATTGCCAATCCCAAACCCTTCTCCTCTAGAATAGTATACTCCCCCATTAAAAGCAAATTTCCAGGCACAGAAAAGCTAATTAAATCCATTCTAAGTCACACCCAACCTTTGAAACAATAAAATTAATGCCAGTGAAATTTTTCTTAAGTCCTTTTAAAATAGTATTTAAATTTTTCTCCAAACAAATAAACTTTACTTGGGGACCCGCATCCATTGTCTCAAATACAAAAATTCCTTCATTTCTCAAATTAGCAGCATATTTAATTAAATCTATTGTACTACTTTTAAAATAAAAAATAGAAGATGCAAACATTAAAGCAAACATATTCTGATAACTTTTTACAACATTTGCTCCAAAATGTATAAAATCTTTTTTTAAAAAAAAATATAAAGCATCTTTAAAAATCTTTTTGCTAGAAGCAATCCAAGCATCATAATAAAATCCGTGATGTTTACAAATATTCATTGCGGCTCTTGAAGACAATTCTTTTTCATTGCTATCAATTATGGCAAATATTATGCGCAAATCATTAAAATAAGATTCATCTCTTAATTGAAAAGATTCTTTTGAACCTTCTTTTAAAATAGTAAAGCCCCCATAAATAGCCCTTGCTGCAGAAGCTGATCCTACTCTTGCAAGATTAGATACACTATTAAAAGAATATTTATTAAAATATTTCAAAATACAAGCAGCAATAGAAGCAAACCCTGAACTTGAACTTGCAAGGCCTGCTGATGTTGGAAAATTGTTTTCACTTTTAATTTTAAATCTAACATTTGGTTCACCAAGAATTTTTCTTGCATAATCAAAAAACACCTTTTCTCTATTTTGCAATATAACTGGCTTTGAATTTAAAATTATTTCATCTCGATCTGAAAGTTCAAGCTCACTTATTGAATAAAACTTATCAACACTAACAGCAAGACTAGAAGTCGCTGGAATGTTTAAAAAAACATCCTTCTTGCCCCAATATTTAATTAAAGCTAAGCTTGCATTAGCTTTGCACTTTATTTTCATTCTCTAACCTTATTTTCTTTAAAATTTTAAAAGCAAAATCAACAGAATAAATACCCATTTTTTCCATTTCTATTAATAATTTGTCTTTCTCAAAATCAGAAATATTATATTTTATCCTTAAAAGGTGGAGTATTTTATTAACATGCAATCTCATGTGACCCTTTTGAATCCCATTAAATGCAAGAGCCCTTAATGCAGCAAAATTACTAGCAAGTCCAACACAAGAGAGAATGCCAATAAACTCACTCTTGCTATTTACATTCATAATTTTAAAACTTAAAATTGAAGCTTCGTTAAAAGATATAACCCCACCTTTAGTTCCAACTTGTAAAGGAATTTCAATTTCTCCAACCAAAGCATTATTAGTAATATAAAATTTACTAAGGGGAAGATATTTGCCACTTTTTGAAGCAAATCTGTGCACAGAGGCCTCAAGCGCTCTTGTATCATTAAAAGTTGCAAGACACACGCCTGTAATTCCATTCATAACACCTTTATTATTAGTAACAGCACGCTCCTCTTCGTAAAAACCTATGCTAGAAATAAGTTCAATTTTTTTAGCCAAATTCCAAGAATCCTCTTCACTTAATAGCAGATGCTTAAAATCTAAAACAAACCGGGCTTTGGTTGTAAATTCACCAATATCATTGCTTAAAACCTTTAAAACACATTCATATCCAAATTCTAAAAAAATACATTCTGCTACACGCTCTGCAACTGAATTTAACAAATTAGCACCCATAGCATCACAAGTATCCAAATATATATTTAATTTTTGAATACCAAGCTCTTTAATATACCTAGTTGATAATCTTCTAAACCCACCTCCTCTTCGATTCATATTAATTAAAAGGGGTTCAATCCAGGTCTTAATTTTATCACCAAGATCAGTAAAAACTTTACTTAAATCTTTTCCCGATTTTACATAAATTTGAGAAATTCCCAAAACTTCATCCAAAGAATAACTTAAATTAGCATTTTCAAGAATTTTTGCCGCAAAATTTAAGGCAGCAACAACAGAAGATTCTTCTGTCGCAATAGGTAAAGAATAATATTTGTCATTTATTTTCAAATTTTTTACAATTCCAATAGGAAGAGATAAATATCCAATATAATTTTCTATCATATTAAAAAGAAAATCTTCATTGACATTGTTATAAAAAAAATCTTTAAAAGACAATCCCAAAAAACTTTTTATCTCTTGCCTTTTTTCTAAAACACTTTTATGTCTAAAATTTTTACTAAGTTTCATAAAATTGCTTAAAAACCCTAAGCTCAGCAAGTAAATAGCTACTTAAAAAATACTTATTATTTCTAAATTCTGACAAGTTTTTGCTTCCACTTAAAAACATAGACATTTTTAAAACATGCTCATAATCAGAAAAAAGACTAAACACCCCATCTTCTCCTGAATTGTAAAAAGCTCTAAGAACAACCCCGGCAACGCCTATAAGCCTAGCTCCAAGAGCAATGCCTTTAGCAATGTCCATACCTGTCTCATATCCACCAGATGCAAAAATATTAGCCTTTAGAGAATCATCAATGCTAAGTAAAGTAAAAGTAGAAGGAATACCCCAATCAGAAAAACAAGACGCAATATTTAGATTATTACTCTTCATACCTTCTACTAAAACCCAATTGGTTCCACCACTTCCCGCAAGATCTATATAAAAAACCCCAAGCTTAAATAATTCTTTAACGTCGTTTGGAGAAATTCCAAAACCTGTTTCTTTGACAATTACTGGAACACTTGAAAAGTTAGACAATTGAGCTATTGACTCTTTTATTCCTTTAAAATTTCTGTCGCCATTAACATTCATCAATTCTTGCCCCGCATTAAGATGCACAATAATCGCATCAACTTCTAATCTCTTAATCATTTCAGCTATTCTAGAAATACCAAACTCAGCAATCTGAACAGCGCCAATATTGGCAAACAAAGGAATATTACAAGCATAGCTCTTAAGAGAAAAGTCTTTTATATACTCAGGATACTTAAACAAAAGCTTAAAAGAACCTAAACCAATGGGAATTTTTAAACAATTTGCAATTTTAACTAAAGATTTATTAAAATCATTTCCTTCTTTACTACCTCCTGTCATGGAAGAAATAAAAACAGGCATGCTAATATTGTATCCAAATACTTCTTCTTTTATGTTTATCTCAGAAAAATTAAAATCGCTAAGAGCATTATGTTTTAGCTTAACAAATTTTAAAAAATTACAACCACTTTTAACATCGTTTTTATTTAAACAAATATCAATATGTCTTTTTTTATTTTCTAATATATTAGGCTCGATACCCATACACTCGGTATCCATCATCCCTTAGTTCTTTTAAATAAAATCCTCTGGATTCACCAGGAACTACTTTATTTTGAAAAAAATCTTTATATTCTTCAAAATTTGCATTATTTCTATTTTTCAAAAGCTTATCAAAATCCCATAATTTAACAACATCAAAAGCACCTTTTTCAATGGTAAATTCATAAATAACCATAATATTGCCAGATCCATAAGAACAAAACAATATCTTTTCTCCTGTAATATCTTTCTTGCAAAGCACTCTTTTTAAATAAAATGCTAAAGATAGAAAAATTGAACCCGTATACAAATTACCAACTTCCATAGCAGCTTCAACCCCATCGTAAAAATCTATTGATTCTAAATAATTATTTCTAACAGATTCGTCATCACTGTAATATTTTTTTAAAATATAATGCATCGAATCTATCGGCATCTTAGCAAAAGGAACATGCAAAATAAATCTATAATTAGAAAATAAATCTTTCATACTAAGTTGCTTTTTAGTAGCGAAATCTCTTAAAGCATTTTCGTTTGCATTATTGTAACATTCAACTGAATATTGACCACGTACCTTAGCCTCAACACTTCCAAAAGGCCTAAAAAAATCATCAACATCATCGGTATAAACTCCAAATTCAGATAAATTGATCGAAAGTAGCTTTGGATTTTTTTCAACCAGAATTGCAGTTGCACCAGCTCCTTGAGTAATCTCAGCCGTAGTAAGATTGCTATAATGCGCAATATCTGAAGAAAAAACTATGCCATATTCAGAATTATTAGTATGGCTTAAAACACTTGCTACACTGTGTAAAGACATAGCAGCACCAGCACACGCATGCTGAACTTGAAAAGTTAGAAAATTATTTCCCAAACAAATACCAGACTGCTTTAAAGCTCCAAAAACATAAGAGGAAATTGCCTTTGAATGATCAACCCCCGTCTCAGTTCCACCTAAAAGCATTCTAATTTTACTTAAATCAAGATTATTGTTGTCAAAAATAAGCTTAACAGCTGAACTTGCCATGGTTACACTATCCTCATTAGGACTGGTAAACCTAAAACCTTTTTGTAAAGTCGCATCTATCGCCCTATTGATTTTTTTAAACAAAATTTCATTGGAAGAATATAAAGGATTTTCCAAAAGGACAGAAAAGTCTAAATAATTTAAAGGTAAAAAAATTCTAATATCACTAATGCCTACTTTCATAATCCCCACCACATTAATAGATTTAAGTATTATATTATAATTTACAAAAATTAGCAAAATCTTATATAATAAAGCCTAAAAAGGTAAATTTATGAAAATAGCCGTACTTTTATCTGGGGGGGTTGACAGCTCTGTTGCCCTTTACAGAATTATAAACAAAGGGCATACAAATGTAAAATGCTACTATTTAAAAATTTGGCTTGAAGATGAGCTGTCTTATATTGGAAGCTGTCCTTGGCAAGAAGATTTAAATTACGTTGAAGCTGTATGTAATAAATTTAATGTACCATATGAAATAATAAACTTTCAAAAAGAATATTATAACAAAGTGGTAAGCTATACTATTAAAGAACTAAAAAGTGGTAACACCCCAAGTCCAGATATCTTTTGTAATCAAAGAATAAAATTCGGAGCATTTTTTGAAAAAATCAATAAACAGTATGACTTAGTTGTTACAGGACATTACGCCAAAATACAAAAAAAAGATAAAAAATTTTTTTTAAAACAAGCAAAAGATAAAATTAAAGACCAAAGTTACTTTTTATCTCATCTATCTCAAAACCAAATGTCAAAACTATACTTCCCATTAGGAACATTACTTAAAAGCGAAGTAAGACAAATTGCTAAAAGCATAAATTTGCCCAACAAAAATAGAAAAGATAGTCAAGGTATTTGTTTTTTGGGAAAAATTAAATATAACGAATTTATTAAATATCATCTTGGTGAGAAAAAAGGCAATATAATTGAAAAAGAAACAGGAAAAATAATAGGAATTCACGACGGATATTGGTTTTTTACAGTTGGACAAAGAAGGGGAATAAAGCTTAGCAATGGACCGTGGTTCGTCATAGAAAAAGACCTAGAAAAAAATATTATATACATCTCCCATAATGAGAATTATTCAAAACAAGCAAAACGAAAATTTTTAGTTCACGAAATACATTGGATAAATGGCACACCTTTAAATTTTGAAAATTTCAAAATTAAGATAAGGCACGGCGAAAAAAAATATTCGTGCAAATTAAAACTTATTACAAATAACTTAATTGAAATTTATTTAAATAAAAAAGATTGTGGAATCTCTCCGGGACAATTTGCAATTTTTTATAAAAACACAGAATGTCTAGGGGGTGCTAAAATTTTTAAAGTCCTAGAATAATAATCCGCCAAAAAGTTAGAGAAAATTTTTCAATCTTCTCCTTACTTTTCGATCTTAAAGTAATCAACAGATTCCTTTAAATCTTTTACACTCTCTAACATTTTTTCAGACATTGCAGAAAGCTCTTCGCTACTTGAAGCTGTTGTCTGAACCAACTGACTAACCTGTTCTATTGCATTCTTAAATTGCTCTATCTGAACGCTTTGCTTAGAACTTTCATTAGAAATATTTTTCACAAGTCTAGCCGTTTGCTCCATACCAGGAACTATTTGTTCAAAATTTTCCCCAGCACGGCTTGCAACAGTTAAGCTTCTGTTTGCAATATCAATAATTTCTCTTGCTGATTCTTTGCTTTGATCCGCAAGCTTTCTAACTTCAGCAGCCACCACTTCAAACCCCTTACCCTTTTCTCCCACTCGTGCAGCCTCAATCGATGCATTTAAAGCAAGCAAATTGGTTTGCCTTGTTATCTCATCAATAATTCCAATTTTTTCAGTAATTACAGTCATTGCCTCAATAGCTTTAACAACCGATTTATGCCCCTCTTTAGTCCTCTCATTAGTATTAACAGCAATCTTTTCAGTAGTAGATGCATTTTCAGTATTCTCAGAAACGCCTTGTGATATTTGCTCAATATTTGCTGTCATTTGCTCTAAAGTAGATGCTTGCTCAACAGCACCAGAACTTAAATTCTGACTTGCATTCGCTATTTGAATCGCATTTTCATAAAGGTAATCTAGATTTTCAATGACACCTTTCGCAACTGAAGAAAAATTGGTTCTCAATTGTTCAAAACCTTCATACAAACTATACAGCTCTATAGTATCCCATCTACCAAAATTAACATCAGCAGTAAAATTACCAGAAGCAAGTCGCTCAGAATATTCTAATATCTTATTTAAAGAAGCGCTCAGCTTTTTCACAAGATAAAGAGTTGCAATAGCAAGAATAAGTAATGTAACCGCAAAACTAATACCCAAGATTAAAGATGTAGCTCTCGACATGTAATAAAAATCATCCTCTGAGGTTCTTATTAAAAGAATAAATTTACTATTAGACAAATTTAATAACACCTTTTGACTAATTCCCACATATTTTTTACTGTTATTAGGATCATAATAGTAAACAGTTGAAGTTTCTTTATTTTTTTGCAACAAATCTTCAGATGTTTTTTTAAGAATATTGGAATAAGAAGCACTTAGATCTGTCAAAACATCACCTGGAAGTACTGTATGATGAACTAAAAATTTTCCCGTAATATCATAAGCTAATGCGCGACCACTAGAGAGTATTCCAAAATTAATCCCTCTAAAAGACCTACATATATAATCCATCGAATAAAAAAACATAAAATAACCAAAAATATCGCCTGTGCCAAAATCTCTTAATGGTATACCTATTAATATGTAAGGAATCTGGCCTTTTTTATTTCTTATCTTAGAAATGTTTTTAACTAAAGATTCTTCAATAGACTTGGGATCTGCCAACATGACAAAGGAATTGTAAACAATGTTTTGAGACTCTTTAAGTTTTGTAAAATATTCCCTATCTCCAATAGACCTGCCAAAATCACTATTATCCTTAACAGCCGTAGTAAAAACTATTTCACCTTCTTTATTTGTAACCATCATATTACTACCAGTTTGAACAAGAATTTCAGATTGATCTGAAATTAAACTCAACCTTTTAGATTTAATCTTACTAGCCTCATTAAATTTTTCAGCAGAATTGAAATACATGGAACTAACCCTAACTTTCTCTTCCATTGAAGAAATATAAAGGTTAAAAGAACTTTTAATATTTCCAATAAGATTTATCATAAGATCAAACTGCTGATCTACTAATTTACTATTAATCAACATTCCAAACACAAAAAATAAAATTGATATAAAGAATGCTATCAGAATAAGAACAAGTAGTAACATCCTAGCTTTCAGATTCATAATAACCACCTCTTTTACAAAAAATAAATTCTAAAACTCTGAAAAATCATCATCGAAATTTAAATCCTTATCAGCAATATCAATGGCTTTTTTAGGATCAACTCGCTTATTAATAGCTCTTACAGAAGACTCAGCCTCAATACTTAAAGAATGATTATTATGCCTACTGCCATTTAAAGTCGAAATTTCATTGCTTTTAAAATTTTGATTTTCATCTTTAAAAGAATCTTCAGGACAATCTATTAATCTAAAATCATAATCACCATTTTCTAGATTTTCAATCTTAGAATCTTTAATTTTGAAAAATAATACAGATTTCCTAAGTTCCTTAGACTTTTCTAGCATTTTATCGGACATACTAGAAAGTTGCTCACTACTTGAAGCTGAAGATTGAACGACTTCTCCAACTTGATCTAAAGCCATTTTAAATTGAGCAATTTGATCACTCTGCTTAGAACTACCTTCTGAAATCTTCTTAACAAGATTAGCTGTTTCTTCTATTTCTGGTAGCATTTCTTTAAAGATCACTCCTGCTTCAGTTGCTACTCTAGAATTATCTTCAACTAACTCTCCAATCTCAAGAGCCGAAATTTTACTAAGATCAGCCAACTTTCTAATCTCGCTAGCCACAACAGCAAATCCCTTTCCTTCATCACCTGCTCTTGCAGCTTCAATAGCCGCATTTAAAGCAAGTAAATTCGTCTTCCTAGCTATTTCTTCAATAACACTAACTTTCTCTACAATATCTTGCATAGCAATAACAGATTCTTCAACAGCCTTACCACCTATATGGGAATTTTCATTAGTTTTTAAAGCTATTTGCTCTGTTTCATAAGAATTATTCGCGCTCATATTAACACCCGAAGCTATTTGCTCAACATTAGCTGACATTTCTTCAAGAGCAGATGCCTGCTGTAAAGCACTAGAACTTAAATTTTGACTCGAACTGGCAACTTCTAAACTTGCCTTATTTACATAGCTAATATTTCTCAAAACACTCGCAATTGCTACAGAAATAGCTTTTTTCATCTTCACAACCTGAAGACTTAACATGCTAAGCTCATCAGAAAAATCATCGCTATCATCAAGAGCATAATCTTTATCTAAATTTCCACTAACCATATCTTGAACTAAAACTCTAATTGCATTTAAACGAAAACTAATAATCCTGTCTATTCTCGCTAAAAGAATAATGCTTAATACAATAATACCTAAGACAGAATATAAAACATACTGAAATCTTATACTAGATATTACTCCATAAATATCTTTATAAGGAAGCCTAGCAATAAGTACTCCGCCTTTTTCTCCCAATTTACTACTTATGGGCAACAGTGCATAATAACACTCCTCCCCCATTTCGGAGAAAAGTATTCTATCAATGGTATAAACCGATACTTCAGTAGAAATATTTGATAAAAGAGGTGGCTTAGAAAAAACATCTTTAAGGGTATTTAAAAATTTAGAACTAACCCTGCTAGTTTCATTGTATTCTTCAAAAGGATTAACCGCTATATTATTAGGATCCACATAAATAAAATTGCCTCTTTTATAAAAACCAAATCTAAATCTATCAAAACTATCTGCTAAAACATCATTAAGTAAATATCCAGCCAAATATCCACAAACAAGCTTATCTTCTGGAGAATATACAGGCACAATTATTGCAAAAGCCTTTTTTTCGCTTTGCCTAGACCTAATGGCAACCTCTGCAGATATTCCTTCAGAAAGATTTGAATACCAGCCTACAAATTTTAATTGGTTTTGCTTATAATCCTCAACCGCTTTTTTAAAATAATTAGTATTAGCCTCAGAATGACCAAAATCCATATTATTTTCATGTCTTGTACTAACAATTATTCTTCCTTCAAAATCAAAAAATGCAAATTCTTCAAAAAAGGTATCATTTTTAAGATTAGTCATAAAATTGTATAAGTACCGTCGATATTTTTTATTTACCTTTACAGAATCAATAATAAATTTTGAATTTTTTCTTAAATCTACCAATTCAGATTCAGAAAAATCTTTTCCTCTATTCTCAGACATTGCAAATTCTGATATAGTTTCAAGTGCCAAATTAGAAGCTGCGCCACTGACTATAACATACAAAGTATCCAAAAAAGATTGTGTAGAAAAAGCTGCTCTTCTTAATTGTGCCCTTGTAAGTTGCTTATAATAATCTTCTAAATAACCGCATAAAACAAAGTTAAAAATCATAGAAAAAAGTAATAGTATAAAAATTAAAAACAATAATAAAAAACCAACAAACCTGTATTTAAGCTTCAATAGCATAATAAACTACCTCACAAATCATCTACTTATTTAATCAAACAAACTAAAAATCAAAAAGGGTATCAAAAAAAATTTTACAGCAAAAAATTAAAAACTCTTAAAAAATTAAAAGAATTTTCACAACATGAAAAACAAATTACCAGCTATTATTGACTACTAATGCTTTTTATAAGGTATTCCTAAGAACTTAGGAGCATTATTTCTTTTTGAAAAAAAAATAAGACTTAAAATAATAATCAAATATGGAGCAATAACTAACATTTTGGGAGGCATTATTAAAGACAAAAAAGGCGATTGAGCCAAAACAATTGCCAAAGTTTTCACAAATGAAAACAAAAAACTACCCATTAAAACTCCTAAAGGCGTCCATTTTCCAAAAATTAACATTACAATAGCAATAAAACCCTGCCCACCTGTAACCCCCTGCACATAGCTTGATGCAATCACTGTTGTAAGAACAGCACCCGAAACCCCCGCTAAAAACCCACTCAAAAGAACACAAAAAAATCTAATCTTATTTACACTAACCCCAACAGACTCTAATACCTCTGGATTTTCACCGCTAGCATTAATTCTAAGCCCAATTTTAGTATATTTAAAAACAATATGAAATAAAAACACACCTAGTATTGCAATGTATACAGAATATCTTTTACCAAAAATTTGAAATATAAAAGATGTTTTGCTTAAAATTCCATTAAAAAGTATCGGCAACTTTATTTCTATGGGCGGAGTTGAAATAGAAGAAAAAATCAAAGTACTTATAAAAACAGCAATAGCGGGTCCTAAAAAATTAAGCGCCATTCCGGTTATAATTTGATCTGATTTTAAAAAAATTGTAAAAACAGCGTGCAAAATAGCAAGCACAAGCCCCGCCAATCCACCAACAAAAATTGAAAACAATGGGTCATGTGTAAAATACGCAACTGTGGCTCCTGAGAATGCTCCTATTGTCATTATTCCTTCAAGTCCAATATTAATAATTCCACTTTTCTCACTTATAAGACCCCCAAGACCAGCTAAAATTAAGGTTTGAGAATTTATTAAAGTTTCACTAATCAAGAATATTATTATATTTGACACTCTTAACACCTTTTAAAAAGATTTTATTTAAAAAATAACTAGCAGAAATTACAAGAACAATTATTCCCATCATTAAAGATACAATTGAAGATGGAAGACCCATTAAACTTTGAACCCTACTGCTTCCATAAAGCAATATAGAAAAAAGAATACTAGAAAATATTATGCCAATCGGCGAATTGTTTCCTATTAAAGAAACAGCTATCCCATTAAAACCAATTCCTTCCATAAAAGAAAGCTTAAATATGGCTTTATTAACACCCATAATTTGAACAGCGCCAGCAAGGCCTGCAATAGCTGCTGAGAGAAACATTGAAAAGATTAGAACCGCTTTTACATTAATACCCATACATCTTGAAGCTTCAATATTACTTCCTGTGGAATTTATTTTAAATCCAATAATAGTTTTATTAAGCAAAAACCACATTAAAATAGCAAAAATTATACCCAAAATTATTCCAAAATGAAGAGGGGCTTTTAAAAGCTCATTAACAAAAGGATGCAAAGCCCTATAAGCAAGACCTTCTGGTGAAAGTTTCCAAGATCCTAAAAAATCAATAAATGCGCTCTCTTTAATAGGCTTTGAAAAATCACTATTATCTCTTTTAATAAAACTAAAATCTAAAATTATATTATTTAAATAAAATAACATCCAATTAAACATTATTCCTGAAATCACTTCACTAATATTGAATTTAGCTTTTAAATATCCAATTAAAATTCCTAAACTACCTGCTGCTAAAAAGGTAATAACAAAAATAGTAATTACATGTAAAATTGGAGGCAAATCAAGTAAAACTGCTGCTATTAAAGCAACAATAGATCCTAGTATAAACTGACCTTCAACCCCAATATTGAAAAGACCTGTTTTTAAAGAAATTCCAATAGAAAGACCTGTAAAAATCAAAGGGGCTGCATAGCTTAAAATATAACCTAAATGCTTGGGGGAAGAAAATATAATCTCTAGTATTATAAAATACATCCTAAAAGGAGAATAGCCAAACACCGTTACTACTAGCCCAACAATTAAAAATCCAACAAATAGGGCAAAAATACTAACAAATGCTGAAGAATTTAAAAATTTCAATACAAGTTTACTGCATGTTTTTTTACTAATCATCATTCAATTTAAACCTATCATCATTTTACCAATAACATCAATATCAAAATTGTCCTCTAAAATACCCACTATCTTTCCATCATGCATTACAGCTATCCTGTCACAAACATTAACAAGCTCATCAAGTTCAAGAGAAACTAATAAAATAGATCTACCCGCATCTCTTTGCTCTATTATTCTTTTATAAATATTCTCAACAGCTCCAACATCAAGTCCTCTTGTAGGCTGAATGGCTAAAAGAACATCTGGCTCTAAACTAATCTCACGAGCAATAATAACCTTTTGCTGATTACCCCCAGATAAATATTTTACCTTATTAAAAATATTTCTTGGTCTAATATCAAAATAATTTACAAGTTGGTTGCTCAATTTTTTTAAAATGTTAAGATCAAACCCTATAAATTGTCTTTTAACCTTATCAAATTGTCTTTTAATAAAATTGAAAAAATTAAATTTCAAATCAAAATTACTCTTTGAATGATTTTTTTTAAATTTCAAATAATCAGAATTATCAAAGCTTTTAAGCCCAATATTTTGCATAACATTAAATTCTAAAATAAGACCATGTCTTTGCCTGTCCGAAGGAATATTGCCAATTTTTTTATCTATTATTTGCTTAATTGTTAAACCTTTTAAAGATTCCAAATTACCTGAAGAATTTTTTTTAAAAATATCGCCCTTAAAAATGCTTTTCAAACCCAAAATTGCATCAACCAAGTCCTCTTGACCACTTCCCTCAATACCTGATATCCCAAGAATTTCACCATTTCTCAGATCAAGATTAACATCTTTAACCTTTAAAATTCCCCTCTCATCTTTAACACTTAAATTCTTTATTTCAAGAACATTAAAATGATTTTTGAATTGAATCTTGGATGAGCGAAGTGCAATTTCTTTGCCTATCATTAATTTTGTAAGATCTTTATCATCAATCTCAGCAATATTAACAGTTTTTACAGTCTTCCCAAGACGCATAATTGTACATCGCTTTGCAATAGACCTAATTTCTTTTATTTTATGAGTAATAAGTATTACAGTATGACCCTCTTGAGTGAGTACCTTTAAAATATTTATAAAATCATCAACTTCACTTGGAGCAAGCACTGCAGTAGGTTCATCAAAAATAATAATATCTGCATTTCGATAAAGAACTTTTAATATCTCTATTTTTTGCTCCATACCAACACTCAAGTCTTCAACCTTTTTCTCTAGATCTATTTTTAAACCATACTTTTCTGAAAGATAATTTATTTTTTTTCTAGCTTGTTTGTAATCAATAAAACCAAATTTTGAATTTTCATACCCTAAAATAATATTCTGAACAGCAGTAAACTGCGGAATCAACATAAAATGCTGAAAAACCATTCCAATACCATTTCGAATAGCCTCACTTGAATCCTTAAAGTTTACTTCTTGACCTTTTAAAATAATTCGACCGCTATTTACTTGATGAATTCCATAAATAGTCTTCATTAGGGTAGTCTTTCCAGCACCATTTTCTCCAAGAATAGCATGAACTTCCCCCGCTTTAAATTTAATAGAAACATTATCATTGGCAATAAAATTGCCATACTTTTTTGTAATATTTTCTAATACCAATATATCTTCTTTCATTAAAATTTAACCCTAATAAACATCAAACACAAAGACTTACAATATTCTATTCTAATGAAATATAATAAAACTTAAAATTTATATTTTCAATAACATTTTTATATTTTAATAAACAAAATAAGTTATTTATAAAAATTAATTACTAATAAATAAAAAATGCTTAAAATATAAAAACCTTAATAAAGAAAATAAATTAATGCTAAAATAAAAGAATGACTAAACTATTATAAAAAGAGAGTACTATGAAAATCAAAGCCTGCATTTTTGATATGGATGGAACCCTGGTAAATAGCATTATGGATATTGCATTCTCAATGAACATGGCTCTTTCAAACTTGGGATACAATACAATCGAACTAAACAAATTCAATGCTCTTGTTGGCAGAGGATTTAACCAGTTCGTAATAGACACCCTAAAGCTATTATCTCTTGAATACAATAATCCTAATTTACAAGATAAACTTTACAAAGAATTTGTAAAAGAATACAACAAAAACCTTTCATCTCAAACACAACCATACGAAAACATAAAAACTCTTCTTGAAAATATGAATAAACTTAACATTCCAATTGGGATTTTAAGTAATAAAAATCACGAAGAATTAATAAGTTTAGTAAAAAATATTTTTGGAAATATATTTTTTTTTGAAATCAGAGGTTATTCAAAAAAATTTCCACCAAAGCCAGATCCTGGAAATGCCCTTGATATGATATTAGAATTAAATGTTCGCAAAGAAGAAATTGCATATATTGGAGACAGTGATGTGGATATGCTAACTGCAATAAACGCCGGATTCATACCAATAGGAGTTTCTTGGGGGTTTAGAAGTATTCAAGAATTAAAACAAAACGGAGCAAAATATATACTCCATAATCCTCTTGAACTATTGGACCTAATTAAATGAATATAAAACCATATTTTCCTTACATATATCATTACCTATTTAATCATGAAAGCATAAAAAGTTTATCTGCTATAGAAAAAGAAATTGAAATACTCAACTATTTAAAAGAAAACAAAAAAACTATTACTACATTTATCAAGAATGATTTTGAATCAGAACTAAAAGATTTAATTCAGTACGTCAAAGATAAAACAGATATAATGATTACGCCATTTGTTTTATCTGGTATTGAAGCTATTGATTTTAACATTGTAAAGCCTCTCTTTACCAAAGAATTAACAAAAAACGACTTGAATTTGGTATTTAACTTCGTTAAAATCAACTCATCTTTAAGAAAAGAATTCTTTTATAATTTTAATACTATAAGTAACGGGTATATTACTTTTTACATAAATAAACTATTTGAAGGAAAAAACTCTTACACAGTATACTTAATACAAAAGGAAAATAAAGCCCTTTATTCATCAGACATCATAAAAAATTATATAAAGATATTACTTCTCTTAAAAGTATTGGTAATTAAATACTGCTTTGAAAAAGAAATAGAATTGACTATTAAAAATATTGAATCGACTTCAAAAGCAATAAGCAATGATACTGATTTTCTAGACGAAAAAACAGCCAAACTTATAATCGAAAGCTTTTTTAAATATGACATTTTACAAACAATGTCTCCAATTTCAACATTAATTGCCATTTTTTCAGCCAGAGCGAGAATTCCAAAGTATAAAAACAATTCAGTCAAGGGTTTTATTGGGTACGATGAGAGTTGGTTTTCAATAAAACAATCGGGCTCTAGGGAATATGATTCAAGAATAATTAAAGAATTATTAGAAATAGCTAAGGTAAATAAATGGTAAAAAAATTTTCGATTTTCTTAAAAGCAATAATAATTTTTTCAATATTTGAACTTTTAGTTGAAGAACTCTCAATAATTCTTTTTTTACCATACAAAATACGATTTGCTCTAATATTTCTTGGGTTTTTATTTGACACAATTTTTATTTTTATTTTTTTATACAAAATAACTAAAGCCTACCTTTCCCAAAGATTAGAAATATACGTTAGAAACAATCTATTCTTCGATATAATTCACTGCCTTATCCCTTTAGTATTTTACAGTTCATATCAGCTTAAAAACATAATTGTTGCCCAAGAAACCATATTAAATCCAATAATGCTATCACTTTTCAAGCTGAGATTTTTAAGACTTCTTAGGTTTAATGATCTAATAATAGAAATCTATTACAATTCACAAGAAAAAAACCTAATACTAACAGCATTTGCTAGAACATTTTCAATAAGCTTGTTAATACCATTTACATTTTTTATAATAATATCAAGCTCAAAAATTGTAAATTCAATACCAGAAAAACAAGAATTTAATATTATTAAAAATATATCAATAATAAATGAAAAAGCTTATATTAAAGAAAAATATCCCTTCATCTTAATAATCAAAGAAAAAGAAGACATAATATACTCAAAATCAGACGAAATATTTGTTTACTACAGTCCTAGCGAATACAAAGTAATCGAAATAGAAAAGACAAAATTTTATATAGACAAATATTTGCAAAGAAAAAGCGACTCTATTCTTGGAATTTTTCTATTTGCATTGTTTGCATCATTTACCATTTTTTTAATGAATTTTTATAAATTCTTCAAGGCAAGCTTTTTAAAGCCTATTATTTTAATGACAAAAATTTTACAAGATCCATTAGAATATCGAAAAATTCAAATTCCTTTTACTTTAAGCGAAGAAAAAGTATATGAGCTTGCAAAAGCATTTAACAATCTTTTACTAAAAGAAAAACTAAATTCAAAGCGAAAAAGCAAAATACCTTTAGAAATTGAAAAAGTAAAAAAAATAATTAATAAAAATCAGGAATTGAAATGAAAATTCAAATAATTATAATGCTATTATTTACATTGTTAAATTTTTCACTTAATGCTAGACTTTTGGACATATCAATTGAAAAAAAAGTAAACGAAGAAATAAAACAATATTCATCTTTTAATTTAATTTTAGAAAAAGAATACTATACTAATTTTCCAACAAGCGAAATAGAAAAAAATATTTATAAACTAACTGAACATTTTGTAAAAAGCATAATGATTAATAAACCTGACTACGGCTTATTAAATCCAAACTACAAAGAAGCAAATAAATATCTGATTCAAAGCGAGCTTGTTGATAACAAATTTTTAAAATATAAAATCTTTAAAATTAAAAATATAAATGGGGGTTTTAAAAGCTATTCACTAATATATACAAAAAAAGGATTTTACAAATTAGAACTTTACATAGAAAACAATACAGAACCTATAAAAATATTCAACCTTAACATTACTTATTTCTTAAAGAATTCAGATAAAATAAGTAATGAAATGATTTTCTTTCCAAAAGAATAAAAACAATAAAATTAAAGCCAATAAAATTAAAGCCTGAGCTGTTTTTATAAACAAGTTATTTGACAAACACAGACATTACTCTTTGAAGAACCTTTGCTCTATCTAATGGTTTAACAATAAATGTTTTAGCTCCTTTTATCAAACAATCTTTAACTAATTGTTCTTTACCCAAAGCAGATATCATTATCACTCTAGCATTTTTATCAAATTCCATAATATTAGAAAGACAGGTTATTCCATCCATTTTGGGCATGGTAATATCAAGAGTGACAATATCAATATTAGGATAATGATTCTTGTATTTTATAACAGCCTCCTCTCCATCAGCTGCTGTATCAATAATATTAAAACCCTCTGATGTAAAAATTTGTGTAAGCTGCTTTACGGTAAAAACAGAGTCGTCAACAATCAAAACATTAAAGGGAATACCTGTATCATAATTGATTCCTCTAGGTTTAGATGAAGAATCTGCAGCAATTGTGGTCTTTTGGATCATATTAACCTCCCTTTTCTAATAAAAAGAATTTTTTTCATATCAAACCCTCTCTCTTATTGCAATATTAACTTCTATAATTTTACCATCAGGCAAAGAAAAAGGAACAATTAAAGCCTCAGAACCTTTATTACTTATCTTCATATTTTCTCCATAAATAAAAGCTGGTGGAGTTATATCAAATACAAAACCTTTGGCATGCAAAGTAGTAACAAAATTTCCAGCAATAATGTTGCCAACTTCAGTAAGAGTTGCAGCAACCATCTCTTTTGTTTCCTCATCATCAAAATCACAATATTCTTCAAAATTTAACTTAGAAGCAACAAAAAGGGCTGTTTCTATATCCATATCAATAATTATACTGCCCTCAACAGATCCAGCAAGTCCCACTATTACAGAAACACCTTTTATCTTTTGATTTATCGATTTAAGCCCTGGTTTACCCATTTCTATATTCTCAACAAGCAACATATCTCTTAAAACAGAAGAAGCGGCATCCAAAAACGGCTCTATATAATCTATTCTCATTAATTTCTCCTTTAGACTTTCCTGTACAAGTTAAAATATTTTGTGGATTTTTCTTTTATAAAAATATCATTATTTTTAAGTTCTTCGTTATCTCCTAAAACCAAAAGAGCCCCTTTAATAGTTTTGGAAGCAATGATATTCAACATTGAAATCTGATCTTCACTGCCTAAGAAACATAAAACATCTTTTAAAAAAACCATTCCCAAATTGCCAGGCAAATCTGAAAAAAGAGCATCGGAATATTCAAACAAAACATTATTGAGAATTTCTGACTTAAATTTATAAATCCCAGGACTTTGTTCAAAAGAGTTCCTACGATAAATCTCACTAATACTAATTTCTGACTCCGAAAAAATCAACCTAGAAGTTTCAACCACTTTTAATAAATCATTATCAATAGCTGTCAACTTAAACGATCCTACATAATACTCAGACAAAGCATTAACCAAGGCCATGGTCTCTCGTCCATTACCACAACCAATTTCTAATACATTAAAAATAGAATTCAAATTCTCCATAAAATTTAAGCGATTCTTAACAATTTCATTTTGAAATTCTTCCAAACAATCAGCTCCCCACAGATTTCCTGATGATTTTGAATAAAATTCATTTAAAAAACTATCGTAAGGCAAGCAATCAGTATCAACCATATTAAATTTTACTCCAACTTTTTCTAAAAACACATCATTTACTAAAGAAGCATTAAACGAAAATTTCGAAAGATTTTTTTTAATATTTTCCAAATTAAAAGTCGCAATATTATTTGCAGCTAAATTATCATTGTTATTACTATTTTTTAAAAAAACATTATTAGATAAACTGCCTTTACAATTCTCCAGCATATCTAAATCATCAAAATCGCCTACAAAATCGGTTTTTTCAACAAAATTTTGACCGGAGGTTAACACCTTTTCCTCTTCGCCATAATTAAAAATTTTAAAAACATCAAGGAGTATATAAAGCTTTTCGTTATAATCTACAACACCTTTTATATAGTTTATCAAAGAATCTTGAGATAAAACTGGGTGCGGATCTTGAATAAGACTAGAATCTATTGAAAAAACATTATTAATTTTATCAACAATAACCCCTATAAGAAGGTCTTCATTTTTTAAGACCATAATATCTTCAAGATCTTTTTTATTAAATTCCAAATTAAACATTATTCTAAGATCTATAATAGGAATTATCTCACCTCTCAAATTATCAAGCCCAGCTACATATTTTTTAGCATTCGGAACATAAGTAAAATTACTAGATTTTCTAATTTCTTTAACCTGCATAATATCTACTAAATAATGATCCGAACCAAGCTCAAAAGAAACAACCTTAAAATCAAAATTGGTCAATTTAGAATTACTATTTTTATCATCTAGAATTTTGGATCCAAAATAAATTTCTTTTATCTGCACAAGAGATTCACTCCTTAGTATCCTTTTTTAAATCAAAAAGTTTAAAAACATCAATTATTAATACAACCTTACCATTACCAAGTGTAGTAGCTCCAACTATACCCGCGCTTGATGAAAATTTATCCTTAATAGGCTTTACCACAAAATCTTCTTCACCAAGAATAGAATCTACAACAATTGCGGTCTTTATGTTGTTAATATTAACAACTATTAAAAATTTCTCTATTAATGAATCATCTCTTGTTATATTGAAAAGTTTATCAAGCCTGAGAACAGAAATGATTTCGTCTCTTAAATTATAAACTTCATGATAATTTTCAAGCAATTTTATATCATGCTCAGTTATTCTATGAGTTTCAAGAACATTGTTTAAAGGAATAACATAAGTCTCAGACCCCGACTTTACCAAAAGGCCTTGTATAATCACTAATGTCAATGGTAGCTTGATTTTAAAAATTGTTCCAATACCAATTTCTGATTCTACTAAAATAGTTCCATTAAGCTTTTCAATACTTTTTTTTACAACATCAAGACCAACACCTCTACCTGAAAGATCTGTCACTTGAACCGCTGTTGAAAACCCTGGAGTAAAAATCAAGTTAATAAGTTCAAAATCGGAATAAATTGCGCCTTCTTTTATTATTCCCTTTTCGATTAATTTGCGCTTAATAATCTTTGGATCTATACCAATTCCATCATCTTCAATCTCAATTGATATTACACTACCCTCATTCTTAGCGCGCAAAATTATAGTACCCGCTTTACTCTTTCCCTTTTTAACCCTCTCTTTAACTGTTTCAAGTCCATGATCCATTGAATTTCTAACACAATGCATCAAAGGATCTACAAGGTCATCTATAACGGATTTATCAAGCTCAGTTTCTTCTCCTTCCATTTTAAGATTTACAATCTTATTCAATTTTTTTGAAAGATCCCTAACAACTCTTGTAAACCTTGAAAATATATTAGATATTGGTAACATTCTGGTCTTTAAAACACTCTCATGTAAATCCGTAATTATTCTAGATAGCCGTCCAGAAGTCATTTTAAAGTTTTGAAGAAGTCTAAAAAAAGAATTTCTCAATTCAGATATATCATTAAGAGACTTTTCCATTTTAAAACTCATTAAAGAATTAATATGGGATTCGATCTCATCTTCTAATGTTAAACCTGCATCTTTAAAAATTATCTTTAAATCAATCAAAAAGTTTCTCTGAAAACTTTCTTGATAATCATAAAAATAATTAAAATTATAAAATAATGTAATCATCTCTGAATTTATTTGATTATAAGATGATTTACTTATTACAGCCTCACTGACAAGATTTAATATGTAGTCTATTTTTTTACTATCTATTCTAATTAAATTAACACTAATTGGATTGTTCTTCTTAATACTTTTATTTACTTTAGTAGGCAATTCATCGCCTTCTTTTAGACTTACATTTTTTAAAAATTCTAAATCAATATTTTCGATTTCAAAATGACTAACAACATCGGGCAAATTAATCTTTTTAGCAATACTGTCTGCACTGACATTTGATATTAGGTAATATATAACAAAATTAAAAAATTTATCTGCCAATAATTCACTAGAATCTGGAATAGACTTGAAAATTTTTCCAAGGCTTTTTAATGCCTGAAGCATTTGAAGCCCACTAATAGTAGCCATAGGGTTGTCTTTTACAAAATATAATCTAACTTTAAATAACTTTTGATTTTCAACCTCAAGCAATAAATCAGAAATCTCGTTCTCTGTAAAATCTAAACTATCATTTAAAACAGGTTTAGAATCTAAATCAACATCTTTAATCTTTTTATCTACAAACTTTTTTAATTCTTCTTCTACATTAAATTCATCAACCAAATAGCTTGCAATTAAACTTGAAGGGTCTAAACTTTTTTTCACACCCTCTATATCTGAATATATCAGATAATAATCTACTCTTGTTAAAAATTTATCTTGGATTATTTGCTCATATTTAGGAATTGTATGTAACACAGGCCCTAAGTTTCTTAAAATATTAAATATTTTCAATCCACCATTGTCAACTTCAAAGTCCCTACTTGTATTAAAAATAACACTAATCCTTAAAACCTTTTGTCCAATTCCTAGTCCCTCTTTTATCTCCTCAAGATCTAACCTTGAAAGACAAAAATTGTTTTTAATTGAATTTTCTTTAAATTTCTTAATATAAGGTTGATCATCAATTGATAAAAATTGCCTTAATTTGCTTTTAAGATCACTTATATCATTCAAATAAACCTTGCCATCAAGGCGAAGTGCAAGCATTTCCTTAATAACATCTAATGAATTTAAAAGCAAATCAACAAGATCATTGTTTATATTTACTCTATCATCTCTAATAGCATCAAAAACATCTTCAACAATATGAGTAAAATCAGATAGCTCCATCATATCAAGAGAAGCAGAACTTCCTTTTAAAGTGTGCGCTGCTCTGAATATTTCATCAATAGTATCAGAATTATTAGGATCATCCTCTAATGACATGATATTCTCTTCAAGGGTATCTACAAGATTTTGAGCCTCTTCAAAAAAAACTCCTAAAAGCTCTTCATTTTCCAAATCTAATATTTCCATACCATTTCCTATTAACATTTCATAAACAAAGCTAACCCTTTAGGCCAGCTTTGTTTATTAATTCAAACCTAATTATTTGAGGATGATTCTTTAGGTTTTTCATTCTCAACCTTTTCTATAAAGTTTTGGAAAGAACCTTCAGGCATAGAAATTTTTTCTCGAAGCTTTAAAACTCTTTTAAAAGTTTCATGTGCCTTTAATTTTCGAAGGGATTCAGCCCCACTAGTCTCATAAACTTTAAATACAGATTCACTATCAATATCAGAATCTATTGAAACACTCAACTTATCATAAAGAACTCTCAAATCTTTCACATAAAAGATAAAATTTTGTTCTTTTGAACTATGTGATTTTGAAACTCTAAAAGCCTTAAATCTCATTTTACTTGAAGCAAGGGGATAATTTGGAACATCATCTTTGATTATTCTAGATGATATATTAGGAATATAGTTAGGATTTGACCAAATTAAATCGGCCCACCCCTTAAACTTTAAAGTCCCTAAAGAATAAGCATACTCCATGCCATTCATATCTTCAAATAAAACCTCAAGATCTATTTCATAGCCTAAACTATAAACTGATACTTTAATCTCTTTCATGGTTTTAATGTTATCAATAAGGCCTTTGCCTAAAAATTGATTCCCACTTTCCCCTGAATAAAAAGGAATTTTAAACGGCGGCATAATCATAGCAGATGATTGAGAATAGCTTGGAAATAAAACTCTTACTCCTAAAATAGTATCCCCCGCGTACCTTTTCGACTCGCTTTTAACAACAGCGGGTGCAACAACTGAATTTTTAACATAAGCTTGTAACCTTGCAGAAGGAGTAAGTAAAACACTCCAATTATTTATCCCGAGATCTACAACCATATCTTCCGGCTTAACAATACCAGAAGCACCTGAATAAACATAATCAACATAATTCGTAAGATCAAGCTTGGTTGAACTTGGATCTCTTGCAAGTTCGGCAAAATCTAAAACTAATTCTCCAGGCTCTGTCCTTTTAGAGCCCTCTGTTAACCCATCACTCTCTTGAGCAAAAAGAGCGGTGGATAATAAAAATAATAAAATACTTTTCGCTTTCCTCTTCATATAAACCAACTCCTTATATATACCTCTTATAAAATTTTTGTTTTTTAATTGTTATTATTAAACTTAAATTTATCAACTTTGCTCCTTTAGCATACACCCTTCAACAAGAATAACAAGCTTTTTTGCCTTGCCGGGATAGTTAAAGCGTATTGTTTTTATTAAAGACATGGCAAACAGATTAACCTTAACATCAAAAGATTCATAAGATTCATTATAATCACCGTTATTAAAAGAATCATAAAATTCCCTTGAAAGATTTATGTAATAAATTCCATTTTGCAAAAAAGAATATAAAAATCTTACATCACTTAATAAAAATCCAAAAGAAAACCCTTCATTGCTCCCTAAAAGAAAATCTTTTACTAAAAGATCTAAATTATCTTTTAAATTTTTTTCATCTCTTAAATATCTTAAATTAGCAACAAAGCCCTTGCTAGAATAAAAATAAAAAACCTTTCTTGAAAAAAGATTGTCATAATTTAAAAAAACCATACAAATAGAAAACAAAAAGCTTGCTGCCAAAGCCCCTAAAAGCAATCTAACTATATACTCTTTTTTCAAATTAAAAAATTTATAAATCACTGTATTATATTTAAAAAATATATCCGAAATATTATTTTTCATAAAAATTTATAAATTCCATCAAAGATTTAAGTATTAGGATATTAAACTTGCTCATGTAATTATAATCCAAAATCAATTTAGCATCTAAAATATTGGACAAAAATCCCATTTCAATCAATACAGCAGGCATACTGCTATTTTTTATTACAAACCATTGCTCTTCTCTAATTGGCCTAATATTAGTTTCACTTAACTCATTTTTAAACACTTTATATAAAATTTCAGCCAATCTTTTCGATTCATATTTATATTTAATATCTAGTATATCATTAAGCTCGCTTAAGTATCTATTACCCTTAATATCATACCCTTTAAAATCTTTAATAACCTCTCTTTTTGAGTCCTTGGGAAGATACCAAAATTCAACCCCCCTAGCTTCATTATTTGGAGCATCATTAGCATGCATGGATAAAAATATAACATTATTTGGAAAATTTGGCTTTATTGCATTTGCAAATTCCGACCGCTCTTTTAAAGTTAAAAAAACATCATTTATACGAGTTAACAAAATATTTTTATTTACAAAATAATTACTTAAAATTTTAGACAAAAATATAGAATAGGTTAATGCAAAATCTTTTTCTTGAAGCACAACATCGTAACCATTTATTTTTAAAGTCACAACCGCACCAGCATCATGTCCGCCATGTCCAGGATCAATGATTATTGAAGTAATTCTGGGTTTATTATAACTTTTAAGAGAGTTGAAATAATTTTCAATTTGTTTTAATACCTTTTGGCTTATTAAAATTTCTCCACGAATATCAATAATTGGATCTACAAACATATAATAACCAGAAGATGTAAGCGCATATTCAAAACCTACTCTAAATTTTAAATATCCCTTATCATTTTCAATTGTAAAAACATCATTTTCAATGTTAAAATCAAACCTAAAAACATTAGCATCAAAAAAATCAAGAACATTTAAGTAATCAGAAGTCTTGGAATATAAGCTTAAATATGAAAGCAAAAATAAATCAATCAATAATATCATTTTCCCAAAGCTCGATGGCACTCTTTAAGTCTCCTTTGAATCTTAAGCTATTTTTAGTAATCTCTCCTTTTATTTCCTTAAACTCTTTTTGGAAAAGAAAAGGATTAATTTTGTATTTTAAACAAATTTTACAAAACCTCAAAAAAGAAAAAACAACGCCATTTCCAACAAAAATTGGGACATAATTTTTAAGCAAAAAAATTAAAAAACTTTTATTTTTGGTCAAATTTTCTGGTGAATTTAATGCAGTATACTGAATTCTCAACTTTCTATAAATGTAAACATGTTCTCCAAAATAAACAGCTCTTAGTCCAAAATCTATTCTTTGAAAATATTCATTTTGAATCCTTCCGTCAAAACCCCCAAGCTGTAAAAACTTCTCTTTAGAATAAAGTCCACAATAATCCATGGTAATCAAAGTTTTTTCGTAGTCTTTCTCAGAATTTACTAAAATTACCTTAAACTTTTGCTGTTTATCTATGCTGGGAAGAAAAATTGAAGGGATTATCTCCTCTTCTTTATCGAAAAATTCACCACCAACAAGAAGAACATTTTTTTTGACTATTTCATCAAATATATTTGGAATCCAAAAAGGATTTAACAAGTACATGTCACTTTGCAAAACAAAAACAAAATCACAGCTGGATTCTTTCATTGCCAAATTAACCTTTTCTCCAGAATTCAAATCATCAGAGAGTAAAATAAATTTTAACTTACCATAACTTTCTGAGATAAACTGCAAAGAACTTCTATTGCTCTGTTTTTCAATTGAAATTATTTCTCTTATAAAGTCAAAATTGGATAAAAATTCAAACAAATCTTCTCTAAAAATTTTTGTTCCTCTGCTTAATATTACAAAAGAAATTCCAAAAGAAGATTTTTGTGAATAATTATTTTTAGATTGAATAACAGTATATGAATAACCGCTACCTTGAAGACGCATAAATTACTTTTAAAATCCTCGCAATTAAATTATAATAATCATATGTCAAATAATACAATGTTAATTCCAAGAATAATGAATATTAATACATTATTCTATAGCATGATTATTATCATTTTTACACTCATTTCTTGCAACCATAAGAATATACAGTATGACAAGAGAATTAAAAAATTTTTAGATAAAAACAAAATCGAATATAAAATAGACTCGGAGAATGACTTTATAGCATTTAAAAACATAAACAATAACGAAAGAGAAGAAGTAATTATTAGATCAAGGCTAAACTTATATAAAAATTCAAAAATAAGAGAAATATTTGGAATTGTCAAAGTATTTGATGTAAACACACAAAAAATTAAAGAAATATCTGACTCTCTTATGAGCGACAGCTATAATAACAGAGTACTCGGATCGTGGGAAATCATTCATAATGCAGAAAAAGGGCTTAACTCTTTAGTATATATTGTAAAAGCAGAAGAATTTGCAAGCGAAACACTTTTGCTTGATGCAATTGACGAAATCGCCTCAACAATAACTATTTTCAAAAAAATAATAACAACCAGTAACGAAAACATTGATAATAATGAAACAAATAACAATACAAATAAAACATCAAGAGAACAGCCCGCTTTAAATCAAGAAAAAATAAATTCAACAAAAGAATTTAATAAAAATGAACTTAAAGAAGATCAAATCGAAGAAGAACTACAAGAAATTAAAGCCCAATAATTTCAAAGTCATTCTACTGATAAAGAATTAATATCAAAGCAAAAATACACCCTATCACCTATTTTTATTTGAGATTTAGAAAATGAGCCTCTTGGAAGCTCAAGAGCATATTTTACTTTATAAAGAGAATTAACATTTGCCCTAGAGAATGGTTCTAAATCATAAATCTCTTTAATAATTCCATTTGAATCAATATAAGCTATTTCAAGGGGCAAAGGTGTATTTTCCATCCAAAAAGATAAATTTTGTTCCTTTTTAAAAACAAAAAGCATTCCATTTCCATATTCAACTTTTTCAGTACCCATATATCCTTTTGCTCTATCAAATTCATTAGCTGCTATTTTTACAAAAAACCTAACCCCGTTTATCACAACTTCTTTATCATAAAAATGATCTGCAAAAGATAAAAAAGACATCGACAAAACTAAATATAAAAACCGTTTTAAAATATTTTCCAATTATCAACCTTATTTAAAATCATTTATTATAATTTGAAATATAAGATTTTAAAGTCATTCTTAAAATATTTTTATTTAAAACAATAATACATTCACCAAGATCCCATAAATAATTTAAAGGTGTTACAAGTGTAGCCTCGCCAAACTTTTTCTTTACCTCAATGAAAATTGAATACTGGGATATTAATTTTTTATCAAAAACAAAAGTGTATGAAAACATTTTATTTTTGTCAAAATTAAAAACAGCATATTTTAAATGCGTTTTAGCAATAAATTGCAAAGTCTGTTTTCTAGCATAAGGAAATTCAACTTCTTCAACATCATAATAAAAAATAGTACTCTTGAGAATATTCTCTTTAACAGACTCCATGCTAGAACCCATAACAAAAGATGTAAAAATAGAAAATAAATAAAAAACTGTAACACCCATACAAAGCCTTTAGCCATAAACAATATAAAGAAAAAGTATAACAAATAAAAAACTTGAGAATAAATATAGTAAAACATTAACATTAATCCCAAAATGGAAAAGTCTTATAAAGACTTTAGAAACTACTCCATCACCCACCATTCTTACTCTTTCTTTTCTTTTAAAGGGTTTTTCTTTAAGCTCTTGAAAAGGACTATAATGACAATTAGGGCAACCCTCTCCAAAAGCAGAAACTGGACCTACATGCCGACAATTTGGACATTCGATATCACCAAGCTTAGCAGCACAATTGGGGCAAATAGTCCTATTAAGTCCAACTTTTTCACCGCATTGCTCGCAAAAAACTTCAAAATTTACCTTTGCCAAACTAAAATTCCTCAAATTTAAATTTTATTTAAAAATAAAGTATATAAAATACTATATAATTAATTATAATAAAAAAATGAATGAATATCACATATTTAAGGAATGCTAAAACATGAAATCGGGATTTGCAGCAATACTTGGCAGACCATCAACTGGAAAATCTACTCTTTTAAATTCAATATGCGGACATAAAATATCAATCATATCCCCTATTCCACAAACAACTAGAAATAAAATAAAAGGAATCTTTACAGATGACCGAGGACAAATTATTTTCATAGACACACCAGGATTTCATCTAAGTAAAAAAAAGTTTAATATTGCAATGATGAACAACATACGCTCTTCAATAGGAGAAGTTGAACTTATTTTATACATGATCGACATCCAAGACAAACCTGGAGAGGAAGAAAATAAAATGCTAGAAATAATTAAAAACTCTAAAGTTAAATTTTTAGTATTAATTAATAAAGTTGATCTTAAAAATACAAAAATAAAAGAAATAACACAATTTCTAAAAGCAAAAGAAATAGAAGATAGTAATATAATTAAGATATCTGCTGAAAAAAAAATTAACACGGAAGAATTAAAAAATAAAATTTATGAAAATTTTTCAGAAGGCCCACTTTATTATCCACAAGAATACTACACAGATCAAAAAATAAATTTTAGAATTAGCGAAATAATAAGAGAAAAGGCTATTGAAAACTTAAAAGAAGAACTTCCTTATTCTTTGTATGTGGATATTGATACCCTAGAAAATAAAAAAAAGGGTCTTTTTGTTAGGGCAAATATTTTTGTAGCCAATGAAAGTCAAAAAGGAATCGTTGTAGGAAAAAACGGGAAAGAAATAAAATCGATAGGAGAAAAGGCAAGAAAAACAATTGCAAAAATTTTTGAAACGAAATGCAACCTATTTCTCCAAGTAAAACTAAAAAAAAATTGGAATAAAGAAGACAAACTAATAAAAAGACTCATAAATTAACATATAATTGCGATTTTCTAAATTATTGAAACTTGAAAAATAAAATGCTAAAATTTGGATTAGGAATAAAATGTGAAGACAGCACACTGGGCAGATTTTTACGCAGAAAAAATAAAAAAAGAAAAAGGTCCAAAAAACTTATACACAGTAGCATCTGGAATTACTCCATCTGGAACTGTGCACATTGGTAATTTTAGAGAAGTTATCTCGGTAGACCTTGTAGCAAGAGCTTTAAAAGATTCTGGGTCAAAGGTAAGATTTATTTATTCTTGGGATAATTACGATGTATTTCGAAAAGTTCCCAAAAATATGCCAGAACAAGAACTTCTTACAACCTATTTAAGGCAAGCAATAACAAGAGTGCCTGACACAAGAAACCACAAAACAAGTTATGCAAGAGCTAATGAAATTGAATTTGAAAAATATTTACCCATAGTAGGGATCAATCCCGAATTCATCGACCAAAGTAAACAATATACCAACAGCGTTTATGCAAGTCAAATAAAATTTGCACTTAATCATAAAAAAGAACTGTCTGAGGCATTAAACGAATATAGAACTTCAAAGCTTGAAGAAAATTGGTATCCAATCAGTATATTTTGTACAAAGTGTAATAGAGATACAACAACTGTAAATAATTATGACAACCATTACTCTGTTGAGTACTCATGTGAATGTGGAAACCAAGAATCTCTAGATATAAGAACTACATGGGCCATTAAGCTTCCCTGGAGAATAGATTGGCCTATGAGATGGAAGTATGAAGAAGTTGACTTTGAACCTGCAGGCAAAGACCACCACAGTAGCGGTGGTAGTTTTGATACATCTAAAAATATTGTAAAAATTTTTCAAGGCAATCCTCCTGTAACATTCCAATATGACTTTATTTCAATAAAAGGACGTGGCGGAAAAATATCCTCCTCATCAGGAGATGTCATATCGCTCAAAGATGTTCTTGAAGTCTACACACCTGAGGTCACAAGATTTTTATTTGCCTCTACAAGACCAAATACTGAATTTTCGATCTCATTTGATCTTGACGTAATTAAAATATACGAAGATTACGACAGGTTTGAGAGAATTTACTATGGTGTAGAAGATATAAAAGAAGAAAAAAAAAGATCATTTAAAAGAATTTATGAGCTATCTCAACCATACATGCCAAGTAAAAGAATACCTTATCAAATAGGATTTAGACATTTAAGTGTAATCTGCCAAATATTCGAAAATAATATAAATAAAATTTTAGATTACTTGAAAAACGTTCAAGAAGATCAAAAAGATAAACTAATCAATAAAATCAAATGTGTAATTAATTGGGTAAGAGATTTTGCGCCCGAAGATTTTAAATTTTCATTAAGAGATAAATTTGATAATATAGAAATATTAAAAGAAAATAGCAAAAAAGCAATTAATGAACTTCTAGATTTTTTAAAGAAAAATTTTGAAGTTGCTACAGAGCAAGACATTCAAAACGAAATATATAAAATTTCAAGAGAAAATAATATAGAGCCCGCTTTGTTTTTTAAACAAATTTATAAAATTTTAATCGATAAAGAAAAAGGGCCAAAATTAGCCGGATTTATCAAAATAATTGGCATTGATCGTTTTGAAAAGATTACAAGTAAATATATTAAACCTTAAAATAATAAAAAAAATAAATAAGTCATAATTAATATGACTTATTAACACTTTAATACCAAAAGGCCATTACTTTAACTTTCCTTGACTAGCAACAGATTCCATTGCCTTTTTAATCTTGCTTTCATCACCTAAATAGTAATGTTTAATAGGATTTAAATCTTTATCTAATTCGTAAACTAAAGGAATACCCGTAGGAATGTTAAGCTTTAAAACATCTTCTTCGCTTAAATTATCAAGATATTTAACAAGGGCTCTTAAAGAATTGCCATGAGCAGCAACAATAACTTTTCTACCCTCAAGAACTTCTTTTGCAATCTCATCAGTCCAATAAGGAATAACTCTTGCAACAGTATCTTTAAGGCACTCTGTTGAAGGAAGTTCTTTTTTAGGAATATATTTATATCTTGGATCCTTTATTGGATGACGATCATCAGACTCATCTAAAGACATCGGGGGCACATCATAACTGCGTCTCCAAATTAAAACTTTATCTTCCCCATATTTTGCAGCTGTTTCCGACTTATTTAAACCTTGTAAAGCTCCATAGTGTCTCTCATTTAATCTCCAAGTTTTTTTTACACTAATATAAGATTGGCCTAGTTCTCGCAAAATAATGTTTAAAGTATCATTGGCCCTTGACAATAAAGAACTAAAAGCAATATCAAAAGAATAACCTTCTTGCTTGAGAAGCAAACCAGCCTCCATAGCCTCATCGATACCCTTATCAGAAAGTTTAACATCTGTCCACCCAGTAAAAAGATTTTCTCTGTTCCACTCACTCTCTCCATGTCTTACTAAAACTAATTTATACATAAAATCTCCTAGCATATTATTTTACTTATTAATACTAATAATTATAAATTAGCACAAAATCTAGTCAAGATTTAAACCTTAATCAAATAATGATATACTTTAAAATACATTGGGCTTTAAATTAATTCAAACAAGGAAAAAATTATGGAAAATCAAAAAATTTTGGTAGCAAAATACGCAATTGATCACTACATTAAAAGCAATATGAACCTTGGAATCGGAACAGGTACAACTGTTTATCATGCAATAAAATATTTAATCGAAAAGCTAAAATCGGGTAACTTAAAAAATTTAAAATTCTATACAACAAGTAACGATACAAAATATTTACTCTCAAAAGAACAAATTCCTTATGAATCAAATTTTTCAAAGCTTAACAAAAATCTAGACATTGCAATTGATGGGGCTGATGAAATTCTATTAGAAAAAAAAAGCTTAATAAAAGGAATGGGGGGAGCACATCTAATGGAAAAAGTAATAGCTTACAATTCAGAAACATTGCTAATAATAGCAGATGAAACAAAAATTGTAAAAAAATTGGGAACAAAAATGCCTATTCCAATAGAAGTTGCCCAAAATGCTGTTGGCTTTATTATGACTAGACTTGAAGAAATGAATTTAGACACAACTTTAAGAATTTGTAACGAAAAAAAAGGACCTATTATAACTGATAATAATAATTATATTTTAGATGTAAAAATGCACGTAGAAAATCCTGAAGGAGCAGAAAAATACTTTAAACTGTTTCCAGGCATACTTGAAATTGGGATATTTAATCATAAAAACACAAAAATAGTTTATTACCAAAACAAACAAATTAAGGAAGCCTGAACTTCACTTTAAAAAAGTTATCATCAAAATAGTTTATAATTTTTACTAAATAAAAATCTAACTTAAACCTTTCATACCCTTTTAACAACAACATATTATTATCAAAAACAAACTTTCTACTTAAATTTGAGCAATAATTAATAAACTGAAAAAATTGTTCTTCATTATAATCAAATTTAAGCCTAAGAGACCGTAAATTAACACCTTGAATGGTTCCAAGCCCTTGAATAAAATGATAAATAAAAAACTCTAAATCTTCTATCAATTTAAACGTTACAGGGTAATTATTTGCTTTAACAAAACCACTATCTTTTCTAATCAAAGCCCTTACATTATTATTCTTATCATTACAGAAAAGCAAGCTTACAGCGTGTAATCCTAATCCCAAATATGGTTTTAACTCCCAATTTAGCTTATTATGTTTACTCTCATGACCTTTCAACGCAAAATTAGTAATTTCATAATTAATATAACCATTAGATTCTAAACGCTCTAAAGCATAAAACCACAGCTTTTCTGAATCAATACTATTATTAAAATCTCTTAAAATAAAGCCTTCTTCTTCACATATAAAATCACTAAAACAAATATGCTCAGGCATATACAAGAGCAATTCTTTTAAATCAAACTTGAGATAAGACTTTGTTTGCAAAGGCATATTAATCGTCATATCAATACTTAAATCAAAAGGAAATTTTCTAATATTGTTAATTAGAATATTCATTTTTTCATAAGAAATTTCAGGAATTCCCATAATCTTTCTAAATTTTAAAGAAAAGCTTTGAACACCAAGATTAATTCGAGTAATACAAAATTCATCTAAAAGTTTAAATTTTTCAAAATCAACATACCCCGGAATCATTTCTAAAGTAAATTCTTCTAATAAAGCCAAATTAATATATTTGGATAAAGAAGTAAAAATAAATTTTAAATCATTCTGGCTACACAAACAAAAGTCTAGATGCTTAATGTACAGTGTTTTTATAGTTGGATGATCTAATAAGGTTAAATGATATTTTAATTCCTCTAAAATTCTATTAAAAATGCTAAAATCTTTACAACAAAATGACATATTAATATAAAGACTTAACTCGATAAGAGGTAAAAGATCTACTATCATAATTGGTCTTTTAAAAATTTAAGTTTAATTATAACATATATAAAGTATAAATATTAAAAAATATAATAAATAAAGGGGATTTGTAGGAGATTTTTTAATGACCAAAGATTATTATAATGTACTAGGAATACAAAAAAATGCTAGTAATGAAGAAATTAAAAAAGCTTATAAAAAATTGGCAATAAAATATCACCCGGACAAAAACAAAGGAAACAAAATAGCTGAAGAAAAGTTTAAAGAAATAAATGAGGCTTATGAAATTTTATCTTCTCCTGATAAAAAAAGAAATTACGACACTTTAGGTAGCACCAATTTTAACAGCAATAACGACCATTTTGAAAGAGAATTTAGCAGCTCGAGATTTAGCAATTTTGAAGATTTAGATTTTTTTTCTAAAATCTTTAGTGGATCTTCAAGAAGAACAACAGACAAAGAAATAACTGTAAATATTTCACTTTATGATGCTTATATGGGAAGTAAAAAAATACTACTTATAAACAATAAAAAAATCGAAATAATAATCCCAAAAGGAACATTAGAAACAACTAAAATAAAAATAAACAACAAAGGACCTATTAACCCAATTTCCGGAATAAGGGAAAGCTTAATAGTTAAATTTACTATATCAAACTATAAAAAATTTAAACTAAATGGAAAAACCTTAGAAACAACAATAGAAGTTTATCCATGGGAAATGGCTTTGGGTTGCGAAAAATTATTTGAAACAATTGAGGGGAAAAAAATAAAACTTAAAATTCCTTCGGACGCAAAAAATGGAGAAATTCTAAACTTAAAAGGACTAGGAATGCCTATAATTGGAAGCAGCTCAAAAAGAGACCTTAAAGTCACTTTGATAGTAAAAATTCCCAAAATAATAAATAACGAAGTAAAAATTATTTACGAAAGATTAAAAGAGATATACAGTTAAAGTGTTTCTGAAAATAAATGACCAAAGTTTTTCAAATTTGCCTCCCACCCTAACCTATATTCATTAAATTTATTTATCTTAGACTCGTATTCTTTGATTCCATCCTCAATATTATCAAAATTCTTGACAATATCCACCGAAAATTGAAAAACATCCCCTTGTCGGGGAGCAAGAGTAAAAAAAGCAAATTTCCAATTTCCAGAATTTATAGTAGATACAATCCTTTTCTGAAAAACATAATCGGAAATTAAAACAAATTTTTGAAACTCTTTTCTTCGTAAATAAATAAGCTCATTCCACTCATTAAAAATAGCGTCTGGTAATTCGTTTAAACCAATCTCAATTATATTATTGATAGATAAAAGAATTTGTAAAATTTCCAATAAATTTAAATAATAACTATCAAAACATTGAATTGTAATTTCAAGCAAAGCAATTTTTATAAGAAGTTTAGAAATGTCAAGACTATGATATTTCATAATTTTATCAATTCTATCTTTTGTATGGTCTATAATAAATTTTTTATGAGTTTCTTTAATATTAGTACTTTTTTTAATTTGCTCTACTTTTTCATAATAATCATTAATTTCTTTATTAATTACATCTAAATTATTACTATTAGCCTCATTGGAAAAAAAATCCAACGAATTACTAAGTCGCACTAAAAATTCTTCTTGAATAAAGAACGTAGCAATTCTTATACAAGAAAATGGGGCTTTGCTCTTTTTTTCAAAATTTTCAATTTTTTGTTTAAGATCTACCCTAAAATTTAAATATTTAAGTTTATCTAAAAATTTATTAAAATGGGAAACATCTTCTAATAATTCATCTTCTTGAATATCTAAAAATTCTGAATGGGGATGATATTTCCTTATCAAATTTTTAATAATAAGCAAAGTATCTAAAAAAATAGCTTTATTAGCATCCCAAGATTTACTGACGCTGGGATTAAAATCTCTATAAATCTTATCCAAAAACACAAGCTTATCTTTAAGCAAATTGGCATCATTAATAAGACTTGATTGCTCTCGATAAGAGTAATAGTTTATTAAACTATACCTAAAAATGCTAAAATTAAGATATTTTTGAAAATCAAAAAATCTATAAAATCCTAATGAACCAAAATCAAAAAACTTCATGTCACAATATCATCTTATTCAAGTTCTACTTTATCTTTTTATACAGATTTAAAAGTATTGGAGACGCTATGAACACAGAAGAATAAGTTCCAACAATTACCCCTACCATAAATACTAAAGAAAAATCTTTTATAGGCCCTTCAGTAAACACATAAATAGAAAATACTGCAACAAATGTTGTAACTGATGTTAAAACAGTCCTTGATAAAGTTTGACTAATACTTATATTTAACACATTTAAAAATGTATTGTCGGTTAATCGCTTAACATTATCTCTAATCCTATCAAAAATAATTATTGTGTCATTTAAAGAATACCCGATAATCGTTAATATTGCCACAATAATATAGCTATTAATCTCTATTCTAAATGCTCCTAAAAAAGCAGCTATAAAAAATATATCATGAAATGTTGAAAGTATAGAAGCAAGAGCATAACTTAGCTTAAATCTTAAAGTTATATAAATCAAAATCAGACCAAATGTTCCTAATACTAAAAATATTGACTTACTTCTTAAAGTATAAGAAAAACTTGAATCAATAAAATAAGAATCCAAAACTTCAATATTAACATTAAATGCTTTTTTAAGTTCATCAATTATTGTTTTTTGCACTTCTGTTTTAAAAGCATAATCAATGATATCTGACTTTACCATAATGGAAAATTCACTTTTATTCTTATTAGACGAAAAAATGCTATTAACCTCTAAGGCCTTATAAATCGGGGAGAATATTTTTTTAATTTCATTTTCTTTAATATCTGATTTTTCTATTGAAAGATTAATATTAACTCTAGGAGAAAAATCTATTCCCCAATTGTATCCACCATGATAAAAAAAAGTATAAATAAGCCCAATCAAAGTCAAAATAACACTAACAATTAAAACATTGCTTCCATATTTTAAAAAATTAATTACTCTTTGCATATTTTGAACTCCAAGATATACTTATAAATTTGCTTTTTCTAACAGATATGATAAATTCCAAAATAAATCTTGAAAAAATCAAACTACTAAAAAGGGATGCCACAATTCCAACAGAAAGAGACCATGCAAAACCTTGAATAACTCCAGTTCCAAGAAGAGTTAAAAAAAGAACCGCAATAAATGTTGTTATATTTGCATCCATAATAGATAAAAAGGCTTTTTTAAAACCATCTTCAAAAGCTTTTTCAAATTTTCTGCCTTCTCTAATTTCTTCTTTAATTCTCTCATAAATGACTATATTTATGTCCACAGCCATGCCCATTGTCAAAATAAGACCTGCAATACTTGTTAAAGTTAACGTAAAATTAAAGGCCGACAATATTGCTAAAATTAAAAATACATTATAAATAACAAGTGAAAACCCAGCTACAAAGCCACTCAATCCATAATAAACACACATAAACAAAAAAACCAAACAAAGAGCAAGCACAGAAGCCTTAATACCAAGATCAATAGTCTTAGCACCAAGAGTAGGTCCTATTATTCTCAAATCATCTATTTTAATCTCAACTGGAAAAGCTGCGGTTTTAAACACTAACGCAAGATCTAAAGCCTCTTTTTTATCAAAAGAATCGCCTTGAATTGAAACATTGCCACCAGTAATAGCATATCCAATTCCCGCCACAGACTTAATTTTTCCTTCCATAACAACGGCCAAAGACTTTCCAACATTTTTTTGAGTAAATTTAAAAAATTTTTCACTCCCATCAACATCAAGGTTAAAAGCAACAATATCTCGACCTGTTCTAGGATCATTAGAAACCCCAGCATCTTTAATATGCGCACCATCAAATGAATTCTCAGGACTTACATCAACTACATAATAACGAACTGATGACTCATCATCCACCCCATACGGATCTTTAACATACCAAGGAAAAATTTGTTTACTATCCGGGAGATTCATATTTGCCTGAATTTCAGCAATAGAAAAAAGAGAACCCGCTTCTAAAATTTTTTTTTGCAAAATAGATGTTGACTCGTCATCAACCACATAAAAAGTCAAATTGCCTTTCCCACTCAAAAGAGTACTTACCCTGCTCTCATCTTTTTCTCCAGGAATATCTAAGAAAATTTTATTTCCCCCAGCTTCTCTTGCAATTTTAGGCTCTGTAAGTCCGAACCTATCTACCCTATCCTTAAGAATTTGCATTATACGATAAATAGCATCTTCTTTCTCAGCAAAGCTTAAAGAACGCCCTAATTTTTTTTCAACACTTGAATAATCAAGAGAAATAGTAACACTCATCCCTCCAGACAAATCAAGTCCAAGATGTATTATTCTGCTTTTACTCTTCTTTATGTTTTCATAATGCCTATAAATCTCTAAACTTACTTCCCCCATATCCGAATCAGTCAAAAATCCTTCACGCAAAGATTTAGCAGTAAAAAAATTAGGGGGGATTTTCATTGAAGACTTATAATTATTTTTTGCTATTGGAATCAAATAAGACATACTAGCCGGAATACTGCTATTGGGATCTTTATGATACAATTCCTTAAGTTTAACAAGATCATCCAAAGCTTTTTTCTTTGAATAATCCCTTAAAGCCTCTTGCGAATATGAGCTTATTTTTTTATCCTCAATGCTCATAAAAAAATACCACTTTAAAGTCGGAAATATTAAAAGACACGCAAAAAACGTCACCAGCAATATTAATATAAGCTTAGATCCTTTTTTCATTATATAAATCCTTAAAATTTTTAAAAAATACCATTATTAGCTACCAGTTCTAATTTTACCTTAAGTTATAATACCTTATAATACCTTTTTAACTTCATTTTTTTCGGACAAAACTTTATCAATAGAGTTTTTTATAAATACTGCTTCAATATTTGGACTTAATTCCAAAATAACATCCGTATCACCTAGTTTTTTTACAACTCCAAAAATTCCACCTATTGTTAACACCTTATCACCTTTTTTTAGATTTTTTATCATTTCTTTTTTATTCTTTTCTTCCTTGCGCTGAGGAGATATCACTAAAAACCAAAATATAGCAATAACAGGCACAAAAACTAAAAAACTTCGTAAAAAGCTACTATTGCCGCTAAATTCTTGCAATAAAAACACAAAACCTCCTTTACTATACGTATGTCACTTTTATCTTATTAATATCATCAGGATAAACCACTCCAAATAAAAGCTTAAAGTCGTCTTTTTTAGTATAATTAGAATTACTTATTTTATTGTACTCTTCAATTAAATAATTAATAAGAGCATCGTCATTTCTATAAAGGGCCTTACTAAAAGCACTCCTATAAAGCCCAAGTTCAAAAAGTTCTTTAACGCTTTTACCTTTATTTTCTCTTAAAAGCTGCCTATCTACTATTGCTCTTGAACAATCGTACCCTATACAAAAAACAAATTCATCCTCACTCAAAATAATTCCTTTAAATAATAAAATATTCCACCGGCAAAAACACAAATTCACCGGTGAAACTTTAATTTACATCATCCCCATTCCTGGGTCCATAGGATAACCACCCCCACCAGAAGTACTTTTCTCTTCTTTAATATCGGTGATTGCACATTCTGTTGTTAATAAAAGTCCAGCAATCGAAGCAGCATTTTGAAGCGCACTTCTTGTAACCTTGGCAGGATCAATTATTCCGCTCTCAATCATATTTACCCACTTAAAGCTAGAAGCATCAAACCCAAGACCTTTTTTCTCAGTTTTGATTTGATGAATATAAATAGATCCTTCAAAACCAGCATTTGAAATAATCTGTCTCATTGGCTCTTCAAGACTTCTTTTTACAATCTCAAAACCTTGCTTTTCCTCATAGCTTAATTTGCTTGTATCTATTGTATCTAAATACATAGCAACTTCAATAAGAGTTGATCCCCCACCAGGCACAACACCCTCTTCAACAGCAGCACGAGTTGCAGAAAGAGCATCTTCAACTCTATGTTTTTTCTCCTTAAGCTCTACTTCAGTAACAGCTCCAACATTAATAACAGCAACTCCGCCAACAAGCTTTGCAAGACGCTCTTGAAGCTTTTCTTTATCATATTCAGATGTTGAATCTTCAATTTGTTTTTTAATAAGCTCTGAACGCTCTTTTATTTGTTCTTTATTGCCAGTATTAATAATAGTGGTATTGTCTTTATCAACCTTAATAGTTTTAGCCTGTCCAAGTTGCTCAATCTCAACTGTCTCAAGTGTAAGACCTAGCTCCTCACTGATTAAAACACCGCCAGTAAGCACTGCAATATCCTCAAGCATTGCTTTTCGTCTATCACCAAAACCAGGCGATTTAATTGCACAAACCTTTAAAGCTCCTCTAACGCTGTTTAAAACAAGAGCAGCAAGAGCATCTCCTTCGATGTCCTCAGCAATAATTAATAAAGGTTTATTTGTTCCTAAAACTTTCTCAAGAACTGGTAAAAGCTCTTTAATAGAGCTAATCTTCTTCTCATATATTAATATAAAAGCATCATCAAAACTAACGCTCATATTCTCTTTATTGGTGGAAAAATAAGGAGAAAGGTATCCTCTGTCAAATTGCATACCCTCAACATAAGAAATAGTAGTATCAAAAGTTTTTGACTCTTCAACTGTTATAACACCATCTTTTCCAACTTTATCCATTGCCTCAGCAATTTTTTCACCTATATAACTGTCATTATTAGCAGAAATTGAAGCTACTTGCGCAATCTCTTCTTTTGTTGTAATCTTTTTTGCAGACTGACGAATTTTCTCAGCAGCTAAATTTACAGCATGATCTATTCCCTTTTTTATTCCAATAGGATTAATTCCTGAAGAAACATTCTTAAGACCTTCTCTTGCAATAGCATAAGCAAGAACAGTAGCGGTTGTTGTTCCATCACCAGCAACATCATTTGTTTTAATAGCAACTTCCTTTAAAAGCTGCGCTCCCATGTTTTCAAACGGATTTTCAAGCTCAATCTCACGAGCAACACTAACTCCATCCTTTGTAACTGTTGGAGAACCGAACTTTTTATCAATAAGAACATTTCTCCCTTTTGGCCCAAGAGTTACTTTTACAGCATTGGATAATTTTTCAACGCCACTAAGTAAGCTTTTTCTAGCATCCTCATTAAAATATATGTCTTTAGCCATAAAAATTTTACCCCTTTTTATACATAAAATAATTTATATTTAACATTATAAGATTAACATAAACTTAATACATTCGCTATAGCGTATTGATCCATATATCAAAAAATACAAAATATACAAAACCAGTACAAATTTTTATTATATAATATAAATATTGAGCAGATCTTTACATCATAAAGATAAAGAATTTATGTTTAGAAAACTAAAAAACCCAAAAACCTATATTATTATTATTTCAATAACTAAATTTTCAGAGAATAACCTGTTATCAATAATATCAAACATAAAATATTTAATTGAGCACAAACGGTTAGCTTACAAAATACATTGGACATTTCCAATATACTTTTTTGAAATTCTAAGAGAACATGAAGAATTAAATAAATGGCTATTTGAAAGATTTAAGACTAATATGGATGTATATATGCCTGGAACTTACAGCGGAAGCCCTCATGAATACATGCTACATGATGAAATACATTTAGATTTGTATTGGGCGCTAAAAAATCCATTTAAAAGTGGATACAAAGATATATTTCAAAATACACCTATTATGTTATATATATACAATATAGAAAAGTTTAGGAAAAAAGTGACTGAGCTTTATAGAAAGCTTAATTTTAATTATACAGAAGGAATAAGGCAGAGCAAAAATAATAAAACTTACTTAATATTTTATAAAAACAACTGTCAATATTTATATGAAGTCCAAAAAATAGATTCTACAAAAAGCAATGTAGAAACTCTTATTTATTTTTATGAAATCAAAGAAACTTATGACAATCAAGAATTAAAAAATTTTTTACTTTATTTGAAATCCTTAGAAAATAGCCTACACAGCATCAAAATACAAAATCTAACAGGATCAAAACTTACTACCGAACTACTAGAAATTCCAAAATTCAACTCTCTTAAAGAGCAAGAACCAATAATAAATTTTCAAAACAAAAGACTCAAAGATTATCAAATCAATGAAAAAAGCTTAAGGGAATTTTTAATAAACAAACACCAAGAAGAAATTGTCAGAAATTCAGAATCTATTGCTCCTAAGAATCTGGAATACAATATGGAGGGAAACTTCACATTATCTCATGATCAATACAATATCAAATTCGAAAATGGAAAATTAAATAAAATAAAATTTAAAGACAAAAAAGTTGAATTTCTAAACACATCTAGAACCTATTTTAAAATTTTATCAAAAAAAGAATTAATAAAAGAAGCATCTATTGAGAGTTCATTTTCTTTCTCAAATGAAAAAATTTTAGGAATAAAACAATACTTAGCTTTTAACTCTTCTACAAAATCAACAATTGATTTTTTTATAGATGAGACTATCTCTAGCTTTTTTGTATCTATTAAAATAAAATGGCCTTCTAAAATCGATCTAGATAAAAAAGCATTAAAAAAATGTAATCCTGATTATCTTCTTGAATACTCTGCCCTTGAAATACCTGTTTTTGAAATTACAAAAGGCACTAATTTAAAAATAACAGCAAAATACAGCGATCTTGATACTTATGAAAAAATAATAATAACTAAAAACAATCCCAAAGGCTACATTAATGGTACAGAATTTTTAATATCTAAAGGAAATGACAAAAATAGCAATTTTTTTATAAGCTTTTTAAATGTTGAAAAACAAATCATTCATACAATTAATTATAAAATTGAAAAAATAAATTCTAAAAAATGGTTAGTTTTAAACATAGGGGGCTCTTACAATACAGTCAAGATTCAAGATGTAATAAATTACTCTCAGACGCTAAATTTAATGATATTACCATTAAATAATAATTTCGATAACAAAATAAGACTGAATTCAAAAATAAAAAATTTAATTTTTTATACTAATATAAAAAAATATGAAAATAAATAAATAATAAGTAGTAAAATATTAATAACTGGGTATAAAATTATCCTAGGTAGAACATAAAAAGTATTTAATCTTTAATTTAAATAAAAAAGGTATAATAATATGAACGATAACATAATAGACGTCCACTCTACATTAGAAAAAGTCGGCATTACAAATGATCCTGTATTATTAAAAAATTTAACATCAGAATTGGGAATGAAAGCATCTCATTCGAGAAACAGAATCATTCTCTACATAGCATCAAACCCGAAAGAATACTTTACAGCTAAAGAAGTTTATAACAAACTTGTAAAAGAAATTCCAAGCTTATCAAAAGCAACAGTGTATAACACATTAAACATTTTAAAAGAAAGAAACATTCTAAAAGATATAAAAACTACTGATCAAAAAGAAACAAAATTTTACCTAAGCTTGGCTTCCACAATAGCTCACTTTAAATGCAATAAATGCAATCAAGTCCATCCTATTCAACTTGACGATATTAAAGATATTCTGAAAGACAAACTTGGAGAAAACTGGGAAACAAAATCTATCGAAATAATTTACTCAGGACATTGCAATAATTGCTATAAAAAAGAAGCTCATAACAACAACGATATCCTAAATAGCAAGGGAATCACCGTATGAATATAAAAAATATCATTTTTATAATTATATTCTTATTACTCTTAATACTAGTTAGCCCAAGGATAAAATTTAAAAATGAATTTTCGAAAAAAGCAATTCCCAAAAACATTAAAGAAATTGATAATTACCTATTAAAAGAAGAATTACAATTTAGTTTAGAAAAAAATACAAAAAAAGAAATAATTTGGTACAAAGATACCAAAAAAACAAAATATTCTGTAGTCTATATCCATGGATTTGGAGCATCAAAAAATGAAATTTATCCGGTTCCAAATAATATTGCAAAAGCTCTTAATGCCAATCTTTTTTTTACAAGATTAAAAGGACACGGAATTAACAATAAAAATGCATTCCAGGGAATAACTACTCAAGATTGGTTGAAAGACATCGATGAGGCTATTGAAATTGGCAAACTGATAGGTGATAAATTAATATTAATTGGCACCTCTAATGGAGGTGCTGCCAGCATATGGGCCTTAGCAAACTATCCAGATGAAATAAACTCATCGGTATTAATTTCTCCTAACATATTCCCTTATGACAAGAGAACAAACATCGTTTATTATCCTTGGGGACGACAAATTGCATATCTTATAACAGGTGGTTACAATAAATTCGAAACAAAAGAAGATAAACGAAAAGAACACTTAACTGTAAAAAGCCACTCTTCAAGAATACAACATGTAGACGCAATTATTGCAATGATGGGCCTTGTAAAATTATTAAATTCGTACAATTTCAATGAAATCAAAACACCTTTGATAATAACCCACACACCTAATGATCATACAGTAGACCCAATAAAAATAAATGGATTCATAAAAAATTATGGAGGTAAAAAAAAAGATATTCCTATTATACTTCTTGAAAATTCACACGCACACGTACCTATTGGGAACCAAAGCTACAAAAGCGCCCAAAACACATCATACTTCACAAAATATGCAGTTGATTTTATAATCAAAGCAAATAAGTAATAGCCTTAAGGCTATTACTTATTAAAAAAATCAATCATCCAATAACTCTTCTATTTCATTTTTAAGAACACTAACGCCCGGTCCATAAACCACTTGAACCCCGTTGCCTTTAATAATTATTCCTTTAGAACCGGTTTTTTTTAGAATTTTTTCAGAAACTTTAAGAGCATCTTTTACTGTAATTCTTAGTCTAGTTGCACAACAATCAAGCTCAACAATATTTGAAGCACCGCCAAGCCCAATAATAACCTTAGCAGCATGATTTTCTTCAAATTCACTACTCTTAGAATTTGAAGAATCTCCAGAATTTAAATCTTGCGTTCTACCAGGAGTTTTAAAATCAAACCTATTTATTAAAAACACAAAAGTAAAGTAATAAAGGAAAAACCAAACAATACCTACAACTGGCACCAAAATCCAATTAGTTCTTGAATTTCCTTGCAAAATACCAAACAGAATAAAATCAATAAACCCTCCAGAAAACGTTTGACCTATTGTAATTTGAAAAATATGCGACAACATAAAAGCAAATCCATCAAATGTGGCATGAACAACATAAAGAATAGGAGCTACAAAAAGAAAAGAAAATTCAAGGGGCTCTGTTATACCTGTTAAAAATGATGTTAGGGCTGAAGACATTAAAAGACCAAAAACTTTTGTTCTCTCGTCACGTTTTGCAGTGTAATAAAGCGCAAGTGCGGCTCCAGGCAAACCAAACATCATAGTAATAAATCGCCCACTCATAAAACGACTAGTTCCAACAAAGAATCTATTTGTACCTTGAGAAGCAAGTTCTGCAAAAAAGATATTCTGCGTTCCTTCAATCAATTTTCCATCAATAATAACAGATCCTCCAAGGCCTGTTGTCCAAAATGGCAAATAAAATATATGATGAAGACCAAAAGGTCCAAGCATCCTTAAAAAAATTCCATAAATAAGCGTTCCAATATAACCGGTTGAATCTACTAGGCCTCCTACTTTATTAATTCCATTTTGTACAAATGGCCAAAAAATAAACATAATTACAGCAAGAAAAATACTAGAAAAAGAAACAATAATCGGCACAAATCTAGATCCCGAAAAAAATCCAAGAACCTTGGGTAAATCTACCTTGTTAAACCTAGAATGAAGATAATAGGTCAAAATACCAACTACAACCCCGCCAAAAACTCCGGTTTCTAACGTTCTAATTCCAAGAATCAAACCCACAGCACCGCTAGAGAAAGACTCTGCCTTGCCTGACATATCAATTAAAACCCCAATAGTAGCATTCATTACAAGATAGCCAATAAATGCCGCAATTCCAGCTGTACCTCTATCTGACTTGGCAAGTCCAACAGCAACCCCAATAGAAAATATTGGCGCTAAATTTGAAAAAATAATAGAACCTGATGCACTCATTATCTTGAAAACTGATTGTAAGAAAAATATATCCAAAAAAGAATATGTCTTAATAGTTTCTGGATTAGAAAGAGAACCTCCAATTCCTAAAAGCAACCCTGCTGCTGGCAAAATAGCAATGGGAAGCATGAAAGAACGACCAAATTTTTGAGCTTGTTCAAAACCTTTTACCATAAAAACCTCCTAAAATAAAAAATAAATTAACTCATATAATATTTAAAATTGTCTTTTAACCTGATTTATTTTCTCTACAAATTTTTTAGTAATCTCAACGGGCCTTGTAATAGCTCCCCCCACAACTACTAAATCAACCCCCATTTCAAAACATTTTTGAACCTTTAAAGGGGTGTCTATTTTTCCTTCCACTATTAAAGTGGATTTCAAATTAGAATTAATCAAGGTTTTTAAAAAATGAAAATCATTGTCTGCAATATCTAAACCATTAGTACTTTGTGTATAGCCATACAAAGTTGTTCCAATAAAATCAAACCCCAATTTATCAGCATTAACAGCTTCCTCTAAAGAAGAAATATCTGCCATTAAGCACTGCTTTGGATATTTTTTTTTAATATTTTCAAAAAAATCATAAAGCAATATACCATCGGGTCTATTCCTAAAAGTGGCATCAAGGGCAATTATATCTACTCCTTCATTACAAAGCTCGTCAATCTCTTTCATGGTGGGAGTAATAAACACATCGCAGTTATTATAACTTTTTTTAATAATACCTATTATTGGCAAATCAACTTCCAACTTAATCTGGCTAATATCATTAACCCCATTAGCTCTTATTCCAACAGCTCCACCTATTTTAGCTGCTAAAGCCATCTTAGACATGATAAAACTACTATGTAAAGGTTCATTCTCAAGAGCTTGACAAGATACTATTAACCCTCTTTTGATTCTTGCAATAATAATTAAACCTCCTATAAAATTTATTTTTAAAAAAAAATATAAAAACTCAAATACAAAGTATTTTTTTACTTTAAAAAAAACAATTCTTTTAAAGTAAACTAACATAATTAATATAAATTTAAAAGATAAAAACAAAAATAATTTATTATTCAATAAACATTAAGATATAATTTAGGCATGATAAATAAAATTAACTGGTTTCCTGGCCACATGAAAAGAGCCTTAGATTTGATAAAAAACAATTTACAAAAAACCAATATTGTGCTAGAAATACTTGACGCTAGAGCTCCATTTAGTAGCAAAAATCCCTTAGCTGAAAAAATTATTAAAAATCAAACCAAAATAATTCTTTTACATAAATCTGATATTGCTCAAATAAATGAAATTATAAAATGGAAAAAATATTTTGAAAATCTCGGCAATACTGTAATAATAAGCAATATTTATAAAAAAGGAATGCGCAAACAAATAATAGACAATATTAAAAAATTAGCCATTGTTAAAAAGATAAAAAACTATAAAGAAAAAATAAAGGTTTTAATTATTGGAGTCCCAAATGTTGGAAAATCTTCAATAATAAATCTATTATCCGGTAAAAAGAGCGCAAAAGTTGCAAATAAACCTGGATATACTAAAAATATACAAATAGTAAAAATAAGTGAAGAAATCAATCTTTTTGATATGCCAGGAATTTTATGGCATAATATAGTAGACCAATCAATTGCTAAAAAACTTGCAATATTAGATATGATCAAAAATGAAATAGTAGACAATATAGATCTTGCATTATATTTACTTGAAATAATGGATCAAAATAATAAAAATATTTTACTAAAAAAATATGAGATATATCACAAAAATTCACTTGATATTCTACAAAACTTTGCAAAAGCAAGAAAATTGATCCATAAAAAAAATGAGCTTAACCTCGGGGAAGCATCAAAAATATTAATTAAAGAATTCAGAGAAGGTAAATTTGGGAAAATAATTCTCGACAAAAATTATAATGCCTTTTAAAAAGGGCATTTACATACTTAATAATATTAAGTATAATCTTGATTTGTATTAATACAGCCATAAGGAGGTTGGAATTAGTTGGATAATTTTATCCTAGAGATTAAAAACTTAAGTCATTATTATGATAACAATGGAAGCAAAACTTTAGATAGCATAAATTTAAAAATTAAAAAAAATGAGTTTATTACATTATTAGGCCCGTCTGGATGTGGAAAAACAACATTAATAAAAATATTGGGTGGTTTTTTAAGTCAAAAAACTGGAGAAATTTATTTCCTTTCCAAAGAAATATCCAAAACTAGTCCAAATAAACGAGAAATCAATACTGTATTTCAAAATTATGCACTTTTCCCACATATGAATGTTTTCGACAATATTTCATTTGGACTTAGAATGAAAAAAACACCAAAAGATACAATAAAAGAAAAAGTAAAAACATCTCTTTCATTAATAGGAATGCCAAAATATGCATACAGAAATATTAACGAACTATCAGGGGGGCAAAAACAAAGGGTTGCAATAGCAAGAGCAATAGTAATGGAACCTAAGCTTTTATTACTAGACGAACCACTTTCTGCTCTTGATTTAAAAATGCGACAAGAAATGCAAAAAGAATTAAAAAAAATACAACGCCAACTTGGAATTACATTCATATATGTTACTCATGATCAAGAAGAAGCATTGACAATGAGTGATAGAATTGTTGTAATGAATGAAGGAACAATTCTACAAGTAGGAACACCTGAGGAAATTTACAATGAACCTAAAACAAAATTCGTAGCCGATTTTATTGGAGAAAGTAATATTTTTGATGGAACATACAAAAAAGAGTTGGTTGTCAGTTTACTAGGCCATGAATTTGAATGCCTTGACAAAGGATTTGAGGCTGAAGAAACAGTTGACCTTGTAATACGCCCCGAAGATATAAAGCTGCTTCCAAAAGGAAAAGGACATTTAAGCGGAACTGTAACATCTGCAATTTTTCAAGGAGTTCATTACGAAATGACCCTAGAAATTCAAAAAACAAATTGGATAGTTCAAAGCACAAGACTTACAAAAGTTGGAGAAGAAGTTGACATATTTTTAGAACCTGATGATATTCATGTTATGCGTAAGGAATAATGGTTGTGAAAAAATTAATATTAACCATATACTCTATATTCTTATTAACGTTTAGTATTATTCCTTTACTAATAATAATATTGCTGGGATTTTTAAATGAAAACCATGAATTTACAATCTACAATTTTATTGGGCTTTTAAAACCAAGCTATCTTAGTATTTTTTCAAGAAGTCTAAAATTAGCAACAATAGCAACTATTTTCTGCATTTTAATAGGCTATCCTGCCGCCTGGCTAATTTCATTATCAAAAAAAAGCGCTCAAAACAAATTAATAATAATGATAATACTTCCCATGTGGATAAATACATTACTTAGAACTTATGCCTGGATGAGAATACTTGGAAAAAATGGATTTATCAACAACTTATTTGAAAAAATCGGAATTGGAAATTTAGATCTTCTTTACAATGAACAAGCTGTTACAATAGGTATGGTATACAATTTTTTGCCTTTCATGATATTGCCAATATATACAGGATTTTTAAAAATAAAGTCAGAATACATTGAGGCAGCACAAGATCTTGGAGCAAGAATGTGGCAAATACTAATTTATATAAAAATACCCTTAACACTCTCTTACCTGGCAACAGGAATAATTATGGTATTTATTCCTTCAATCACAGTATTTGTCATTTCGGATTTACTAGGAGGCTCTAAACAAATTTTAATAGGAAATCTAATAAGCAAACAATTTCTTTTCATAGAAGATTGGAATACTGGAGCTGCAATTTCATTTATTTTAATGTTAGTAATATTAATTTTTAATTTAATAATAATAAAATTAATGCAAAAAAATAGTGGAGAATAAAATATGTTTAGGGCCTTTAAAAACACTTTCTTATTCATAATACTCAGCTTTATTTACCTTCCAATAATAATCTTAATAATTTATTCGTTTAACTCTGGTGATAGTGGATTTATATGGCAAGGATTTAGTCTGAAATGGTATAAAGAAATTTTTGCTTCAAGTCAAATCAAATCAGCAATATTTAATACCATTTTAATAGCTACAATTTCGTCTTTGACTTCTGTTATTATTGGCATTATTGGTGCTTACGCAATCTACAAAGCAGAAAATAAAAAATTAAAAACAATACTATTATCAGTAAATAAAATAACAATAATTAATCCAGACATCGTAACAGGAATAAGCTTAATGACATTTTATTCTACAATAAAAATGCAATTGGGATTTTCTACAATGCTAATGTCACATATAATTTTTTCAACACCGTACGTAGTAATAATAATTTTGCCCAAATTATATTCTCTTCCCAACAATATTATTGATGCTGCCAAAGATCTTGGGGCCTCAGAAATTCAAATATTCTTCAATATAATTTATCCAGAAATCGTTGGAAATATAGCAACCGGGGCTCTTATTGCCTTAACATTATCAATAGATGATTTTTTGATATCATTTTTCACTACTGGACAAGGATTTAATAATTTATCTATTCTAATAAACTCACTAACAAAAAGGGGTATTAAACCCGTAATAAACGCTATTTCTGCAATATTGTTTTTTACAATATTGAGCCTTTTGTTTATTATTAACAAATTTATAGGAATTAAAAAATTAACAACAGATGCTGAGCTTTAAAATAAAAAAGGAGTACTTATGAAAAAAATTTTTATATTAATAGCAATTCTTACAACTTTTACTTGCACTAAAAAAGACACAATAACTTTAAACGTATTTAATTGGGCAGAATATATTGATGAGACTTTATTAGATCAATTTGAAAAAGAAAATAATATAAAAATTAATTATGAAATCTTTCATAACAATGAAGAAATGATAGCTAAATTTAACACCACAAAGAACTACTACGATATAATAGTCCCATCAGAATATTTAATCCAAGAATTGATCGATGAAGGCAAAATTGAAAAATTAGATTATTCAAAACTACCAAATGTAACAAAAAACATTTCTCAAAATCTCACAAACCTAGAACATGATCCTGGCAATCTTTATTCAGTTCCAGCTTACTGGGGACTAATGGGCATACTTTATAATAAAACCAAAATAGATTCAAATGATATGCAAGGCTTTGACATACTATTTAATAAAAAATATAAAAAAGAGATTACAATGCTAGATTCTCCTAAAGACAATATTGGAGTCGCTCTAAAAAAACTTGGATACTCAATAAATGAAGACAATATAGATAAAATCAAAGAAGCTGGCGAGCTTTTAAAAATTCAAAATCCACTATTAATCGGATACTTCTCAGATGTGCCTGCAAAATCATTAATGCTAAATGGAGAAGCATCTATTCAACTTACATGGAGTGGTGAAGCACAAAGCGCAATGCTAAAAGATAAAAACTTGGATTTCTATGCACCAGAAAACACCAATCTATGGATAGACGCATTTGTAATTCCTATTGATGCCCCAAATAAAAACTTGGCTTATAAATTTATAAACTTTCTATATGACAATGAACCATCTTATAAAAATTTCAAAGAAACCAGATATAATTCTCCAAATAAAAATGTAATAAAAAGAATAGAAGAAGAAGCAAAAAATAATCCCGAAATGAAATTATATTTAGAAGAAAAATTTATACCAAAAGATTTTTCCAAATTTGAAATTTTTAAAAAAATACCTAAAAAAATAAAAGAGGAAATACTCAAAATATATTTGAATCTATCCTCTTAAATATTAAAAAACAAAAACGATCTTAAAGGCTTTTAAGATCGTTGACTATTATTTAAAAAAGATCTAAATACCGATTTTATATCAAGTCCAATTATAGACAAAGTAATCAACAAGACTAAAAATCCTTGATAAATTAAAAATGGAAAAATGTCAAAAGGAGAAAGCTTGCCTTTTGTAAAATCTACAAGGGCTATGACATGCATACTATGGGGTAAAATGCTTAAAAAAAAGCATGAAGACATACAAAGCAAAGCAGCAATTCGTTTTGAATTTAAGTTATTCTCCTTAGTTATTGATCTTACAACAGAACCACTCATTAAAATAGCAAGTCCATTATTTGCAAGAAACACAGTTAAAATGCCAACTAAAAATACAATTACAAATTCCGAAGTTCTTTTAGATTTTGACATTTTTTGCAATTTTAATAGTAACCAATCAAATCCCCCATACTTAATTGCCATATAAGAAATTCCCCCTGTAAAAACAACAAGAATAAACATTTCTCCCAAGTCTAAAAATCCCTCATTGATTTTTTTAGCCAACAATAAAAAAGTAATATCTGAATAATAAATTCCAATCATACCAGCAACAACAATACCTAAAAACAAGGCTAAAAATACATCAAAGCCTGAAATTGCAACAACCATAACAAAAATATATGGAATAATTTTAAAAAAATTTATCTCACCAGGCTCAACAATAAAACTATTAGTCTTAGTATAATAAGAACCTAAAAATGCAAAAACAATGCTTGCTAAAATTGCCGCTGGAAACGTATAAAAAGATCCATTTTTAAAAACATCAACAATATTAACCTTTTGAGTACGACTTGAAATAATAGGGGTATCTGATATTAAAGACATATTGTCTCCAAATGCACCAGCACTAAGAATAGCACCAGCAACTAATGGAAGAGAAATATTCACCCTGTCTGCAAGTTCTAAAGCAATAGGAGCAACAGCAACAATGGTTCCCATAAAACTTCCAGTAGAAAAAGACAAAAAAAGGGTAATTAAAAAAATGCCACATACTAACAAATTCAATGGAACATATTTAATGCCAATATTTACCACAGCTCCAACACTCCCTATTTCTTTGCAAACAGTAGAAAAAGCGCCAGATAACATAAATATTAAAGATATAAAAATAACATCTTGTTGAGCACAACCTTCGATAAATTTATTCATTTTTGCCAAAAAAGATCCTTTAAAAACAATAAATGTCAAAACAATGGCAATAAACATGGCAAATATAGGAGGCATTTGATAAAATGCCTTTTCTACACCGTTAAGATAAAGAATAAGTCCTGTACCAATATAAATCCCTATAAAAAGAAAAAAAGGTGTAAGTCCCCAAAAATTTGGAACTATATCGGTTTCTCTTTCCAATTTCAAACCTCCTAAATTATATAATACAATTAAAAATAATTTATTCTAAATAAAATCAATAAAATTGACCAATAAAAATTAAATAATGCAAACCTTAAAGTTTTTAAAATTTTTATTTTTTTAAAAAATATAAAAAAAGTTTTTTTATATCAATTCCCAAAATAGACAAAATAATAAAAACCAATAAAAATCCAAAATAAACCAAAAATGGTAAAACGCTAATTGGCGATACAAGTCCATTTGAAAAACTTACTAAAATAATCATTTGAGCACCATAAGGAATAATGCCTTGAAAAATACAAGAGAACATATCTAAAATAGAAGCACTTCTTTGAAAGCTGATGTTATTTTCAAAAGCTATCTTTTTTGCCACTTTGCCGCAAATAAGTATGGCAATTGTGTTATTAGCAAGAAAAACGTCAACTATTGAAACAAATGCCCCAATAGAAAATTCAGCTGAACTTTTTCCTCTAATCAAAGATTTCAATTTAATAAGCAACCATTTAAACCCTCCATTATGAATCGCAGTAAAAGAAACTCCCCCTGTTAAAATTGAAAGAAAAATCAAATCTGCCATATTTAAAAACCCTTTATTAATGTTTTTCATTACATCTAGAACATACAAATCACCATACAAAACACTAATAAGAAATATAGAAAAAATACCCAAAAAAAGAACTAAAAAAACATTCATTCCGGCCAAAGAAAATAATATAATTATTAAATAAGGCACGGTTTTCACCAAATCTATTGAACTTTCATGTGAAAAATTTGCAGTATTAAGCAAATTTTCAGAAAGAAAGAAAAAAGAAAAAAAAGTTAATATAGCTGATGGAAAAGCATAAAAACTGCTGCTAATAAAAACATCTAAGATACTACTGCCCTGAGTTCGGCTAGAAACAATAGTTGTATCTGATATTAAAGAAAGATTGTCTCCAAACATAGCTCCACACATTACAGATGCTGCTATTAAATTTGGATTAATATTGCTTTTAAAGGCAATATTAAAAGCAATAGGAGCAATTGCAACAATAGATCCAACAGAAGTACCCGCAGAAAAAGAAAGAAAGCAAGTTATAAAAAATATACCAGAAACAATCCAATTAGGATTAATATATTTAATCCCTAAATTTGCCACAGTTTCAACACAACCTATTTCCTTACAAAGAGAAGAAAAAGCCCCCGAAAGCATAAAAATAAGACACATTAGTATAATGTCGTACTGAGAAGCTCCTTTAATAAATATGTGAATTTTGTCAGAAAATTTTCCTTTAAACAACAAAAAACAAACAATAGAAGCAAAAAACATCGCAACGCTAGCTGGCAATTGATAAAAGGCCATTTCCACACCAATAACCCCTAAATAAATCCCTGTACCTAAATACATAATAATAAAAACAAAAAAAGGAACAAGTCCAAAAAAATTTGGTTGAACTCTTGCTTCAAGATTTTCCATATACATCCTTTAAGTATAAGCGCTGCTTTTTAAAAAAGATTGCTTATTTTTTAATGATACCTCAAATTATTAATCGATACATAAACTTGCAGTCAACTCAAGGGCAAAAATCACCAATTCTCTTAAAATATTAAAAAGAAAAACAAAATTTATCAAAAAACTTTAGTACTAAGTCACAAGAAATAAAAATCCGAAGACTTTAGACGTTAACTGCAAATAAGATAAACGTTAAAAATGAATAGAAATAAATTATATAAAAAATTTTAAATTATTTATCTTTTTAAAAAACTTGAAAAATTAAATTTTCCGCCAAAAATGATCTTTTTCCAAAATAGAATCTATCTCTTTTGGCCCTTCAGACCCATAAAAATAATTACAAATTTCAATATCTGCCCATTTATTGGCAATATCTGAAACAAATTCCCAAGAACTTTCAATCTCATCACTTGTAGCATACAAAGTGCCATCTCCTAAAAAAGCGTCTAACAACAAACGCTCATAAGCCTCATCAAACAATCTTTTAAATGCCCCGTGATATGAAAATTCCATATTAGCAGTTTGAATTTCATAATTATACCCGGGTTTTTTGGTATTGAATTTAATTTCAATCCCATCTCTTGGTTGAATCCTAAATATTAAAGCATTGGAAAAATCAACAGAACTATTATTAAAAAGAGTAAAGCTCGGCTTTTTAAATTGAATATATATTTCTGAAAATTTCCTAGCAAGACCTTTGCCAGTTCTAAGGTAAAAAGGAACACCAGACCAACGCCAATTATTAATAAAAACCTTCATAGCTAAATAAGTTTCAGTATTTGAATTTCCCAAAGATTCTGTTTCATCTTTATAGCCTTTTTTAAAAACCCCTTGAACTTGTGAGCCTATATATTGCCCTTTAATAATGCAATTCTTAATATCCTCTTTGTTAATTTTTCTCAAACTTTTTAAAACTTTCACCTTCTCATCATGAATAAACTCAGAATCAAATCTAATAGGGGATTCCATGGCAACAAGGCTTAACAATTGTAAAATATGATTTTGAACCATATCCTTTAAAGCTCCAACAGAATCGTAATACTCTGCTCTTCCATCAAGACCTAATTCTTCTGCCACTGTAATCTGAATAAAATCTACATAACGATTATTCCAAATATTTTCAAAAATAGAATTGCCAAATCTAAATGTAAAAATATTTTGAACCGTCTCTTTACCTAAATAGTGATCTATTCTATAAATTTGATCTTCTCTAAAAGCAGAATACAGTAAACTATTTAATTTTTTAGCTGTCTCAAGACTAGAACCAAAAGGCTTCTCAAGAACTATTTTAGATAAAGTTAATTTTTCAATTAAAAAATACTTTTTTAGATGATTAATTATTGGTCCATAAAATGTAGGAGACGTTGACAGATAATATATTGTCTCTCGGCTTTTATCTAAAAATTTAAATAATTTTATATAAGGCTCCTTTTCATTAAAATCACCAAATACATAAATAAAGAAATTTAAAAAAATTTCAATCAAAGAATCAGTCTCTTCTTGCCACAAAGAATCTTTAATATATAATCTAAATTCTTTATCTGTAAAGATTTTACGAGAAACACCAATAACCCTAAAATTGCTAATACATTTATTTTTAAATAAATTAAAAAGTGAAGGAATAAGTTTTTTTCTAGACAAATTCCCAGTAACTCCAAAAATTACAATATCAAAATTAGAAACACTTCTTTCTTTCATACAATCTGGTCCAACCTGGTCACCTTATTATATATTACAAATATATATTTATAAATATGAACAAATAAATAAAAATTAAGCTAAAATTAAATATTATTTTTTTTACAAACAAAATTAGTATATAATAAGGAGAATGAAAAATCTATCGCTATTTACAGATTTTTATGAAATTTCAATGATGAATGCTTATTTTATAAAAGGCATTAACCCTAAAGCAAAATTTGAAGTATTTTTTAGAAAAACACCGTTTAAAAATGGTTATATTGTTTTAGCTGGAATACATACATTAATTAATGAATTAAAAAATATTCATTTTACTGAAAATGAAATTGGATATTTAAAAAGCTTAAATATTTTGGATAAACGATTTTTAAACTTTCTTAAAGAACTTAAACTAAACATAAAAATAAGTTCAATAGAAGAAGGTCGCTTGGTTTTTCCCTACACACCGGTAGTTGTGCTTGAAGGGCATCTAATAGAATTGCTATTAATAGAAGGGCTGGTTTTAAACATAATAAACTTTGAAAGTTTAATAGCAACAAAAACATCAAGAATAAAAGAATCTGGTGCAAAAATTTTAGCAGAACTTGGATTAAGAAGAGCACAAGGAATAAATGGAGCACTCTCTGCTAGCAAAGCTGCCTACATAGGGGGAGCAGACTTTACAAGCAATATGCTTGCTGGATATAACTACAATATACCAATCACAGGAACAATGGCTCATAGTTGGGTAATGAGTTTTGAAAACGAAGAACAAGCATTCAGAGAATATGCAAAAACATATCCAACCAAAGTATGCCTACTGATTGATACTTACGACACGCTTAACAGTGGATTAAAAAATGCTATTAAAATATTTAAGGAACTCAAACAAGAGGGAAAAAACAATTTTTCGATAAGAATTGACAGCGGAGATCTTGAATATTTAAGTAAAGCAGTAAGAAAAGAATTAAACCAAAATGGTTTAAGTCACGTAAAAATTATTGCATCTAATGAGCTTGATGAAAATATTATCATGTACTTAAATTCAATAAATGCTCCAATTGATATTTGGGGCGTTGGGACAAATTTAGTTACAGCAAAAGGAGATCCAAACCTTTCAGGAGTATATAAAATGATTTCTATAGAAAAAAATGGAAAATTTATACCAAAAATAAAAATATCAAATAACGCAGAAAAATCAACATTGCCTGCCCAAAAAGAAGTTGCAAGAATCTATTTAAAAGGTCAAATGATCTTTGATTTTATATTTTTAAAAGAAGAAAAAGATAAAATCAAAGATCATCTAAATTCAAGAAAAGAATTTACCATTTTTCATCCAATACAAGATAACGTTTCTAAAATTATCAATCAATATGACGATTTTGAATTTTTGATTAACACCGTATTAGAAAATGGAACACTTCACAAAGGCTATGAATCTAGTTTAAATAACATTAGAAACAAAGCCAAGCTTGACTTAAGCAAGCTTGAACATACATACAGAAGAATAATTAATCCCCACATATATAAAGTGAGCATCAGTAAAAACTTAAGAAAATTAAGAAACAAGCTCACAAAAGATAATAAAAGCAATTAATCTGTGAATATATATAAAACTAACAAAGTAAAAAAAATTTACAATAAAATTAAGGAATTAACTCAAAAGGACAATATCTTTAAAAAAGAAACACTCATTATAGTAAAAAACGATCTCTTAAAAGAAGAAATTAAAAAAACTATAGCAAGACTAAATGGGATTTCTTATAATCTAAATATTAAAAAAAATGCTATAAAAAGCATATATGAAATTTCTTTAAAAAATCCCAATATAAAAAAATATATAGAAAAGAACACTTTTTCATTTTACTTGGAAACAGAAAAATTCATTTTATATAACATATTGAAAGCTGAAAAACTAAAATACATAAAAGATTTTAAATCAACAAAGAATAGATACTTTTTTGCATCAAAAATAATAGATTTATTCCACCATTATTACTCAAAATTTTCAAAATTAATTGAAACCTGGGAAGACAATGGATTTTTATGCCAAGAAGAAAATTTAAAGCCCTACGAGAATATGCAAAAAGAACTATTTAACAAACTCTTTGAAAAACAAAAAAATATTTTAAACTTACATAAAAAAATAATTCAGGAAAAATCAACAAAAAATATAGAAATTGAAATTAAAAAAATAATATTTATTGGCAATAATAAAGAGCTTGAGAAAAAAACTCTTAATTCTTTAGAAAAAATTTTTGACTTTGAAGTGCATGTTTTAATTTTTGAAGACTTGCTCAACTATAAATCTACTCTTGTTGAAGAATTATTGTTAACAAGGACAAAAATCAACCCAATAAAATACCAAGCTTTAGAAAAAGTAGATATTGAATTATTTGAAGGTGAAAATTTTTTAACAAGCATTAAAAATAACATTATAGCAAAAACTCCACTTTCAAAATTAGACGATAGCTTCAAAATAATAGAAGCTAAAAATCAAAAACGTGAAGTAGAAATTTTGGTAAATCAAATAGTACACTCAATACAAGAAAATAACCTGAAATTAAACGAAATAGCAATAACTTGTTTGCAAGAAGAATTCAACGAATATTTGCCATATATAGAAGAGTGCCTAAATAAATATGAAATTGAATATAGCGTTTTATGTCATAACAATTTATCAAGAGGAGAAAGTATAATAGCATTAAAAAGGTTAATGGATCTTTTTATATCAAAAAACGAAACAATTAGTAATTTCAGCAGAAAAGAAGTATTTAACCTATTGAGCAACAATAAAGTAATGAAAAAATTTAATATATCAGCATCTGAATTAAACTATTTAATAGAATTTAGCGATGCAATGAACATTAGCTTTGGTGCAAATAACACTCACAAAGAAAGCCTAAAATATGATCAAAACTTCTTAAACTCATGGGAAGACGGATTTAATCGATTTTTAATGTCTGAAATATTTGATGAAAAATACGAAGAGGAAATTCACAAAGAAAGCATAAGATTTCAAGATCAAGAAGCAATAATCAAACTTATAACAATAGTAAAAAGTTTGTACGAAGATATAAACTATTTTAAAAACAAATCATATAAAGTATATGAATGGGCAGAAATAATAGAAATTTTTATTCAAAAATATATTGATCTTGAAGAATTTAATACAACTGATGAATATTTACGAAATAAAATAAAATCCTTTAAAAACTTTCCCAAAGATTTAAATGACAATCTTTACAAAAATTATTTAAAAGAAATTAATGAAATAAAAATTGAATTTTATCTTTTTAAGATTATGTTTGAAGAAAGTCTTGAAAAAGAAAAATACGGAATAATGTATAAAAAAAATGGAATATTGATTGCCAATTACAAAGAAATAGAATATCTTCAAAAAAAAGAAATTCATTTTTTGGGATTTCAAAAATTCAACTCTAAGATAAATTATAATAATATGAATTTATTAAATGAATACTATGAATATGAGAACACCGAAAAAGACGCAATCACAACTCTTTTTAATTTAATTTTTGCAACATCAGAAAAATTTTACCTTTACTATTCATTTCAAGACAATCTAAGCTCAGAAATTAATACATCAAAAACAATAAACAAAATACTTGATCACATACAAAAATATGAAAAAAATTTTCAAATAGAAAAGCATCCAAATCAAAATCATGACCTAGTTTATTTTAAAAATGTAAAAGAGAATTATTTAATAAACTATGATTTAGAGGCCTTTAATATCGCAAAAATACTACAAAATTCTAAACCAATTAAGTTTAAGCAAAATAAAATTCAACTAGAAGGTCCGATTACGCTGAATTTATATGAATTAAAAAACGCCCTTTCTAATCCTTATAAACATTTTTATGAAAAAACATTAAACGTTAAAATACAAGACATAAGATTAGAGAATGAAATCAAAGAAAAACAAGAAGAACAAATTTTCAACACTATTGAGATTATTTACAGACTTATAAAAAATTCAACACTACTACATGAATACATAATGGGGAAAAAAGATAATGCAGGGGAAGCAATAGAAATTATTAAAAATCACATTAGATATGAAATACAACAAGGAAGCATGCCTTTCAACATAGATCAAAAAACAACCGTAAATGATATTCTTAAAAAAATAAATAAATTAAAAAATAACGCTGCTAAAAGCTTAAAAACCCTTTCAATAATGATAAAAACCAAAATTAAATTTTGTCAAAAACTAAAACTAAATTTTCAAAAAAAATTTATAGAATTTGAATTAAAAAAAGATATTGATAATGTATATAAAATCGAAAACGATTATTTTTATTTAAATTTTGTAAAAAAAGACTATTGTAGCATCCCAGATAAAATAAAAAATGAAATAGATTTATATATAACAGGACTACTAATAAAAAAAGAAATACAAAACTTCAATTCATTAACAGAAATAAGAATTAATCTTGAAAGCTTATCTGCAAAAACAACTATTTGGTATCACCATAAAGAAATAATAATTGATGACATTGAAAATATGCTTATGCAATTTGCATACATATCAAGCTATCCAACTCCAATTTACCAAAGCTTGATAATTAAAATTTTATCAAAAATAAATCAAAATAACTTTTCAAATTGCTTTGAGAATTTCATAAAAATGCAAATAAAAAACCCTTCTAAAGCTTATTTTACAAGCAAGGCGCACGAGAGATTCTTAAAAACTAGCGAAATAACACTTTGCGATTATTATAACAGATTTAAAGACACCCATGATTTCAAACTAGACAAAAATTTACTAACATTAATAGAAAAATTTTATATTAAATTTGCAAGGACAAATAATTAAAATTCATGGACAAAATCCTAGAAAAAATTCAAAATAACTCAACAATATTAATAGAAGCGTCGGCAGGCACTGGCAAAACCCATATACTTGAAAATTTGGTTTTAAATTTAATGAAAACCAAACTATACTCCATAAATGAAATCTTGGTATTAACTTTTACAAAAAAAGCTACAGAAGAAATGCACGCAAGAATACTAAAAGCAATAGAAAATGCTTATTTTAACTTAAAAACAAATGAAATTTTAAAAGAAGCTTATGAGCAATCAAAAAAACTCTTTATATCAACAATCAATAAATTCGCATTACATGCCTTAAATAATTTTCAAATTGAAACAGAAAATTATTCCAAATATAAACCTAAAGAAAAATTTTCAAAAGAAATAGATGAAATAGTTTATGACTTTTTAAGAAAATCAGATAGCTTAATTCAAGCTCTTGATATTAAAGACTATGAACTTAAAGTATTTAAATCTGATGCTAAAAACACAGAAGAAATTGTTTTAAAAATAAAAAAAGCTTACGAAAGAGATACAACTCAAGAACTTGAAGATTGGCTTAAAACCCAAACACCATTTGAAAACATTCTTCTTAAAAAGGAAGAATTGATCAAAGATTATAACAAAATAATAGAAGACTTAGATAAAATGACAGCAGATGAAATATTAGGTTTTTATAATAAACATATTCAAACTGGCAAGCTTGAAATAGAATACTCCAAAGAAAACGACATATTAAAAATAGCAGAAACATTATTGAAAAATAAATTTTTTTCAACCGTAATAGAAAAGGAAACTAAAAAAAATGCCAAATTATCACCTAAAGAACTTAAAGTTAAAAATGATTTAATCTGTTTAGGAATTAATATTAAACATGAAAAATATAAATCGGAAGACAATAGAAATAAAAATAGAAATAATTTAAAGCAATATGTTATTTTAAAAGTTGAATACAAAATACTAAAGTACATAGAAAAAAAACTAGAAAAAATTATTAAATCCACAAGCACAATAGATCAAAATTACATAATTTCAAATTTAAAAAATTGCTTAAAATCAGAAGACAAAAAGCTTCTAAATGCAATCAAAAATCGATACAAAATTATTTTAATTGATGAGGCACAAGACTTAAGCTTAACTCAAATCGAAATATTTAAAATATTAAAAACAGCAGGAATAAAATTGATATTCATAGCTGACCCCAAACAGATAATATATTCCTTTAGAAAAGCAGACATTTCATTTTATAACAAAGAAATAAAAAATAAAATTAACACAGATGCTAGAATTGTATTAAAAACAAATCATAGGTCAAGTAAAAAACTTATCAGGCCTTTAAATAGAATTTTTGACAATATATACAATAATACAATAGTCGATGATATTGAAAAAATTGAATTTACTAATTCACTTGCAAATCAAAAAAATGATAATAATAACATTTTCATCAACGGACAAGAAATAGAAGGAATCAATATAATAACCACAAATGCCGAAAACGAAGAAGACATTTACCAAAAAACAGCATTGACAATAAAATACTTGCTTACATATGGAACAATTAATGAGAACAATAAGATTAGAAATATTAAAATGCAAGACATTAAAGTACTTTGTAGAGGAAAAAATGAAATCAATTTAATAGATAAAGCATTAAAAAAAGAGCAAATCCAAACAAACAAAACTCAAGATAAATTTTTAAAAACCAAAGAATTTAGCGAAATTTTCTATATTCTTAAGTGCTTAGACCGAAAACAAAATTTCAAATCCTTAAATTATATCCTAAACAGTAAAATATTAAATGTGCCATGGGATTTGCAAAGAATTTTAATCAAACAAGACAAAATTCACATCTTAGAAGAATTTATTGAAAATATAACAGCTTTGCTTGAAAAAAATGAAATAACATTAATAAATGCAATTAATAAAATTGCACTCGAAACAAACTTGTGGATCAAAATTGCAAATAGCACTAATGATCAAAAAATTATTAAATGGGCAGAAAATAAAATAAATTACAAAGGTCTTCTTATTAAAGAAGGTAAGCTTGAAAACTTAAAAACCTATGAAACAGTACTTGAGATCATCTCTAAAATATATCATAAAGAACAAAACATACAATCTCTAATATCTACTTTAGAAAACCTAATAATAAACGAAGAGCCTGAAGAAATAGAAGAAAGAGTTAATAATATAAATAATGACAATGAATCTATAGAATTGCTGACAATACACAAATCAAAAGGGCTTAGTATGAATATTGTATTCTTAATAAATACATCTCCAATAGAAAATAGCAATATTTTTTCAAAAAAAAATTGTTTTTACAAATTTTATCAAAACGGAAAAATTGAACATGATTTTTTTAAATTGGAAGAAAATAAAAAATATGCAAGACTAAAAATACTAAGTGAAGAAAAAAATATATTTTATGTGGGGGCAACAAGAGCTAAATTTGCTCTTTTTATTACAAAAACAAATAGCATAACTAGCAAATTATTAGAAATGGCAAAAATTTTTACTATTGATGACATTAAACATGACTTTAACATACATGAATTTATTAACCAAAAGAAATTCAATAAAAAAAAGAACAATACAAATATAAACACAAAATTAATCCCACCAAAACCAATAATTAAAAACATGTTTAAAAAAGAATATACATCTAGTTTTTCAAGTTTAACAGCACAAGCTCATCATACAACATTTTACGAAAATTATGATTTTAAAAATACCAACTACGAAAAAGAAACAGATTTCACAGATTTCGATGATTACGAGCCTACATTAGAAGAGACTCTACCTAAAGGAAAAGATAGTGGAAACATTTTGCATGCCGCAATGGAGGAAATAATTTTTAGTACAGCAAAAGATACATTTGATAATTTTAAAAAAATTAACATTAAAATTATTGAAAAACAAATACAAAAAATTAACTCAAATCTTAATACAATAGAAATACAAAATTCATTAACTAAAATGATTTACAATATACTAACTTATAATATAAAAGCAATTAATGCGCGTCTGTGCGATATTGAAGAATTACAAAAAGAAATGGAATTTTTAATCAAAATAAATCCTAAATTTCAAAAACAGAAAAATCTTTTTGACGACCACTTTGAAGCTTTTCACATAAAACTAAATGATGGATATTTAAAAGGAATAGTAGATCTCATATTTAAAGCTAATAATAAAATATACATCCTGGATTACAAAACAAACTATCTTGGAAAAGATGCAGATGATTACAATATAACAAATTTAGAAAATATAATAAAAAAAGAATATTATGATTTGCAATATAAAATATATGCACTTGGAATAAAAAAAATATTATTTAAAACTAAAAGAGAATATAATCAAAAATTTGGTGGAATAATATATCTTTTTACAAGAGCCTTTAAAGACAATATTGAATGCTTGCAATCAAAATTTGAAAATGGTATTTATTTTGATCTTCCCAGATTTAATGATGTGGACTTAGATAAAATTATCCTAGGATTAAGTATTAAAAGGCACTTATGAGAGATTTTTTAGTATTAAGAGAATTTTTAAAAGATAAAAACAAAAAATTTTTAACTCCTGAACTTAAGCTTTACGAAATAATTGAACTTTTAAATATCAATAAAAAAAATTGCTATAAAGCACAAACACTTGCAAGATCCATAAACAATGAAAATATTGTAATATTTTTAATATTTTTATTTAACTACTTTGACAAAGGTCACTTAAGAGCTAATATAAATCTATTAGCAAAAGATATTCAAAACACAATAACATTCACAAAAGATAACTTAGAAAAAACCAATAAAGGCTATAACAAATTAATAAAGATGCTAAAAGAGTTAGAAATATTTGGAAATCTAGAAACTATTAAGAATATGGTTTTGCTTTTAAAGAAAAGCAACATACTAATGGAATTTAATAAACTTAAAATTACAACTCCCTTAATCCTGGAAAACAATATCTACATTTATACTCAAAAAAACTTCAGAGAAGAAGAAGAGTTAATAAAACAAATCATAAAAAGATTAGAAAACCATAAAAGTGAATTAAATTACAACGAAATACAAAATATAATATCAAATTTAAACACTAATAATTTAAATAAAGAGCAAATCACATCTGTGAGAAAGGCTTTACAAAGCAATTTCTTTCTATTAAGCGGAGGCCCTGGAACAGGCAAAACTACAACTATTAACTATATCTTAAAAGCAATTAATAAAACACTAAACAATAAAAAAAAAAGATTGGTAGCAATTGTAGCACCTACAGGAAAAGCTAGCTTAAGATTAAAAACAAGTATCGACTATTCATTTGAAAATTTAGAAATAGAGTGCAATACAATCCAAAAACTATTAGGAATCAAATTTATAAATAAAAAAAATTTATATGATGAAGAAAATCAACTAAATTTTGATGTAGTAATAATTGACGAAGCTTCAATGGTAGATGCACATACTTTTTTAAAGCTATTAAAAGCAACACCAACAACTACTAAACTAATATTAGTGGGAGATAAAAATCAAATTCCATCTATAAATGAAGGGAATGTATATTCAAGTCTTTTAGGAGTAAAAAAAATAAATAACGATAATGTAGAAGATCTTAAAGAAAATTTCAGAAGCAATAAAGAAATAAACTTACTCTCAAAAGCCATATACAAAGAAGATAGCACTTTAATTTGCAAATACATTAATAATAATAAAAATATTCAATTAAAAGAAATAGAAAAAATAAACTTAAAAAAAGATCTAATAGAATATACAAACAATTTATATAAAAAAATATCCACTTTTAATCTTAAATTACTAAAAGAATCAAAAATTGAAACAATACTTGAAACCTTACTTGAAAATATAATTTTAAGTTCAAAAAATTTTGGAAAATTTGGAACTAAAACACTAAATGAAATAATAAAAACTTACCTAAAAAAGACCTATGGAAGCTTTATTGGTCAAATAATAATGATAACTAAAACTGACTATAAAAATAAATTATTTAATGGAGAAAGAGGGGTCATTTTTAATGAAAATTCTAAGTTTTATGCTTTATTCCAAAGAAAAGACGAAAAATATAAAAAAATAAATCTAGATCTACTAACAAATTATGAATTCAGCTTTGCCACAACAATACACAAAAGCCAAGGATCTGAATACAAACATATAAAAGTAATATTAGAAAATAACCCCTTTTTAACAAAAGAACTTATGTATACTGCAATAACAAGGGCTAAAGACAGCTTAGAAATAATTTCTAACAAAGAGACTATTCTTAAACTAAGCAAAAAATCTTGCGAAAGAGATTCAAAAATACTAGAACACTTAAACTCATTTAAAGAAATTGACAAATAAGTTAAAAACTACTATAATCTTTAAAAAGAATGACTTTGGGGGCGTAGTTCAGATGGTTAGAACGCCTGCCTGTCACGCAGGAGGTCGCGGGTTCGAGACCCGTCGCTCCCGATGCCAACTTTTATTTTATTATATCAAAAGTTTTTCTTAAAGAATTTATTGATGCTCTAACGAGTTTTGAATAATAAAAAATTACAAATATTTAATTTAAAAGTTATAATTTAAATAATTCAAAAAAATAAAACCTATAAGGAGAAGGTTAAATGAATCTAAAAAAATACTTATTTTTCACTACTTTATTATTGATTTCAACATCTGTTTTTGCACAAACCAACACAATAACAAAAGAAAATATAAATTCAAATGGAAACCTAAGCCAATTTGGAGTAGAAGAGATCTGCCCAATATGTGGATATGTTAACTGTATTTGCGATGAAAAAACTACAGAAATCGCTGCAAAAATCACACAATCAAATACAACAGGCTCATTTGTAAGCATAGCTACACTTGCATTGTTGGCAGTTATAGGATTAGCTCTAGCAACACATAAATTGTATAAATTAAAAAATTTGAAAATTTAAGCAAACTAATTACTGTAGCTTTTTAAAAGCTACAGTAAAGTTTAAAAATCAAATATTACAAATGTCCTCAACCCTAATCTCACAAAGCATCTTTTTAACATCTTGAAAATCACAAAGATTACCTTTTAATGCCGTAGCTGTACCAGCTGCAACACCAAATTTGAATGAATCTTTCAAAGTATTTCCATTATCAAAAGCATACACAAATCCTGCAATCACAGAGTCTCCTGCCCCAATGGTACTAATAGAGTTAATCTTTGGAACAAAAGCCCTAAAAGCAACATTTTGACTACCAATAAACATAGCTCCGTCACTTCCCATAGAAATTATCATATTTTGCACCCCACTTTCTACAAGATTTTTCCCGATTTTAATCAATTCTTTTGTAGAATTAAATTTAGCATTAACAAGATCCTCAAGTTCATAAATATTAGGCTTTATTAAAAAGGGATTTAATCTAAGAATTTTTTTTAAAGGTTTTCCACTAGTATCAATAATAAGCTTAACATCATTAGAAATGCTATTAGATATTTCGTTGTATGCATCCTCGCCAAGAGATGCAGGAACACTCCCTGACATCACCAATATACTATTATTTGTTAAACTTTTAAGCCTATCTTTCAAAAGTTCAAATTCATTCTCAGAAATATCTGGAGAATTAGCATTAATTTCTGTTTCTCTGCCATTTGCTATCATTTTAATATTTAGTCTTGTATTATATTTTATTTTAATAAAATCGTTTTTTATACCCTTAAAATCAAGAGAAGATCTTATATAATCTCCCGTAAAACCTCCTAAAAATCCAAGAGCCGTACTAGGTTTTCCTAAATTTTTAAGAACAGTACTTACATTTATTCCCTTACCACCAGCAAAGAAATTGCTATTCAAAGCATAATTAAGACTTTCTTCCTGAAATTCTTTTAAAACTATTTTATAATCCACAGAGGGATTAAGTGTTAGAGTATATATCAAGATAATCTCCTTTAATTGATAAAATTAATTAAATAAATGTAAAATTTAATAAATATATATACACTATATAATATATAAAGGTGATTATTATGCAAAATTTATTTTCCAAAAATTTGATTGTTTTAAATTACAACGCAACCAGCAAAGAAGATGTAATTAAAAAAATGGCTAGCATGCTTAATGAAAATGGATACTTAAATGACATGGAAACATTCATAAAAGAAATTAAAAAAAGAGAAGAAATTAACGGAACAGGAATTGAAGAACATATAGCCATGCCCCATGCAAAAGGTGATTTTATTAAAAACCACGGAATTGCTATTTTAAGAGTTAATGGTGATGGATTTGATTTTAACTCATCTGATCAAAAACTTTCAAAACTGTTTTTCATGATGGCTCTCCCCGAAGAAACCCCTAGCAATACGCACATAAAAGCCATATCATATCTAAGTAATACTTTTAGCAATAACTTATTAAGACATGAACTTATGAGCACAAATAATGAAGATAGATTTTTAGAAATAATTATGAATAATAGCAATATAAATGAATCTAATGATTTAAATACAAAAAAAGATTTCATTCTTGCCGTAACAGCATGTCCTGTGGGAATAGCTCACACGTATATGGCAGCAGAAAGCCTGAAAAAAGCGGCTTTAGAATTAAACGTAAACATAAAAGTAGAAACAAATGGATCTAGTGGAACCGAAAACCCAATAACAGAAGAAGAAATAAAAAATGCAAAAGGAATCATTATCGCATCTGGCAAGACTATCAATAAAGAAAGATTTAGCGGAAAACCTTTAATAGAAGTAGGCGTAAAAGACGGCATACACAAAGCAAAAGAGCTTATTCAAACAATTCTCAAAAACAAAGCACAAATTTATAAAAGCGAAACAAACACACCCGCCAAAAACCCTAAACAAAACCAAAAAATAGGAATTTATAAACACCTAATGAATGGAGTATCATTTATGCTCCCATTTGTGGTCTCAGGTGGAATAATAATAGCAATATCATTTATGTTTGGAATCAAAGCATTTGATATAAACGACCCAAGCTACAATAAAATAGCAGATATTCTGATGCAAATTGGCGGTGGAAGCGCATTTGCATTAATGATCCCAATACTTGCTGGCTATATTTCATTTAGCATAGCAGAAAGACCAGGGCTTGCACCCGGAATGATTACAGGATTAATGATGAGCAATGGAAATGCGGGATTTCTGGGAGGCATCCTAGCAGGATTTATTTCCGGATACGTTACGCTACTTGTAAAAAAAATATCTGACAAAATCATTCCTAGCAATTTAAGAGGAATAAATCCAGTATTAACTTATCCTTTTTTATCAGTCATAATTTCGGGGATTTTAATATATGTGATGCTTAGCCCAATATCATTTATTAATAAATCAATAACAGATATACTAAATCAACTTAGCGGAACTAATATGGCAATACTTGGAGCTTTACTTGGAGGAATGATGGCAATAGATATGGGAGGACCTGTAAATAAAGCTGCATACGCATTTGGAATTGCAATGATAACTGCAAAAAATTATATTCCTCATGCAAGCATAATGGTAGGAGGAATGGCGCCACCTATAGGAATTGCCCTTGCTACAAGTTTATTTAAAAACAAGTTCTCAAAAGAAGAAGTGGAATCTGGAAAAGTTTGTTATTTTCTGGGAGCATGCTTTATTACAGAAGGGGTAATTCCATTTGCAGCATCAGATCCTCTAAGAGTAATACCCGCATGCATACTAGGCTCATCTGTAGGGGGATTTATTTCTGCACTTTTCAAGGTGGAAGTTATAGCACCACATGGCGGAATATTTATTCTACCAATAGTAGTAAACCCATTAATGTGGATACTATCTATCCTAGTAGGATCAATCATAACAGCTGTTTTAATAGGAATTTTTAAAAAAGAATATAATTCAAGAATATAAACTTAATCGTTTATGTTCTTGAATTTCTGTCAATAAACTAATCTAAGTTTTATTGGGCTTTCAAGACTCAACCCTTTAACCATGTCTATCTCAAACTTTAGTGTGTTTGAGTTAATCTGTTTGAATCCAAATTGTTCTTGAATATTTCTAGAAGTCTTAACTATAAGATTAAGTTTTGAATTGTCAATAAGTTCACTTGCCTTAGAAGTAAAATCCGATAAAAAATATACCAAAACATCTTTATATTCTTCAGCAGACATTGGAATCTCATCTGATGGCAAAAGAGCAGCAAGTGCATCACTAATATATTCTTTATTTTCATTAATATTCTTAGTAGCATTTTCCAAATTAATATTAAGTTCAATAATATTCTTACCATCTTTTTTTTCTATCTTAAACACAGATATATCAGATTTTTCTATATAATCACCCAAAATTTTAATTAAATTATCAAACTTAACAACTAAATTAATAGAGTCTCCCTGGGTTTTAATACTCAAAAGCTTAAGTCCAAACTTTTCCTCTCCATTTTTAAAGTATTTTTTTATTTCATCTACAGGGAAAAGAGGCATATTTGCAATTTCTTCTCCCACTAAAGTTGTTAAGAGTTCTTTTCTAATTTTTTCAAATTCTTTATTAACATTAATAAATACTGAAACAATACCGCTAATATCATCTTTTAGCTCAATTTCAACATTAGAACTACAAGCAAAAAAAATAAACAATAAACTCAAGCTGAAAAAAAAACACTTTCTCATAACAAACTCCCAACTAATATACAACTAAAAACTATTATAATAAAATATGTAACTATAAAGCAATAAAACTAAAGGAGAACAACTATGGCGTACGATAAAACACTAGAGCCAAAATTTTTTCAAAGTCTATTAGACAATAGCCCTACCCCTTATCACTTAGTAAACTATATTGAAGAGAAATTAATAACTTATTTTAATGCACAACAATTAAAACTTGATGAAAAATGGCAAATTAAAACAGGATCGTATTACATAAAAAAAGAAGGAACTAGCATTATTGCTTTTAACATTGATGTTGAAAAAAAATATGAACCGTTTTTAATAGCAACTGCACACACAGACAGCCCAGGATTAAAATTAAAAATAGATGCAACAGAAAAAAAAGGTGGGGTGTTTTACAATCACATTGAAATTTATGGTAGCCCAATAATTTCTACTTGGATTGACAGAGACTTAAGCTTAGCAGGAATTGTATATTTTAAAAAAAATGACAATATTGATTCAAAATTAATCAATATTGAAAACATAGGAATTATTCCAAACCTTGCGATACATTTAAACCGACAAATTAACGAAGGATTTGTATATAATACTCACGACAACTTAACAGTAATCAACAGTACTAAAAAAACAATAAAAGATAATATCTTAGAACAACTTGGAATAAAATATGAAAATTTTCTATCCTGTGATCTAATATTTACAGAATCACAACCTTCTAAAATCATAGGAACTGAGGGAGAATTTTTAACTTCTAAAAATCTCGATAACAAATCGGGATGCCACGCAATCATGAATTCTTATGTTCATACAAATAATAATAAAAATAAAATAGCTGTATTTTTTGATAACGAAGAAGTAGGATCTTTAACCTCAAGAGGTGCTGACTCTAATTTTTTATCAGAAGTTTTAGAAAGAATCGATCTTGCTCTTAACTTAACCAGAGAAGAGCATTTAATAAAAACAAACAAATCATTTAATATATCGATTGACAGCGTTCATGGCATTCATCCAGGATATGCATTTAAACATGACCCAAACTATCAAGCAACTCTAAGCAAAGGCGTAGTTGTCAAAAATAGCGCCAATTTTAGATATGCAACAACTTCAAAGGGATTTGCAAGATTAAAAAATTTAGCTAATGAAAATAATATTAAGATTCAAGAAATAATAATGAAAGCAAATGTTCCTTCAGGCACAACAATCGGTCCAATCTCAAATGCAATAACAGGAATAGAAACTATTGACATTGGAACACCAATGTGGGCAATGCATTCCTTACGCGAAACAGTATCAATATCTGATCACATAGAAGCAATTAAATTGCTAAGGGCTTTTTTTGAAAAAGGAATTTAAAATTGGAAAAAATAAAAGAAATCATTGTAGTTGAAGGAAAAGATGATCTTAAAAGAATAAAAGAATCTTTTGACTGCACAGTAATAGAAACGAAAGGATTTGCTTTAAAAATCGAAACTATTAAATTACTGAAAAAAGCTTTGAAATACAAAGGAATAATAATCCTAACAGATAGTGATAAATCTGGAAATATTATTAGACAAAAACTAGTCAAACATCTAGGAGAAAATAATAAAATCAAACATGCATATCTTAATACTAAAGATACCGAAGTTGAATCAGTAAATAAAACAGAAATAATAAAAATACTTAAAAAAGTTGGGACTTTGTCTAAAAACAATCAAAAAGATTTATTAACATTAAGCGATTTGTTAGAACTTCGCATAATAGGAGAAAACTCAAAAGAAAATAAACAAAAAATCCAAAAGCACCTTTGCCTGGGACATGGAAACAATAAAAAACTCTTAGAAAGACTTAATTACTTTAAAATAACAAAAACAGAGCTAAAAAGACAATTAACTTTAATTAACTCCCCCAGAAGGACTTGAACCTCCGACCTAGTGGTTAACAGCCACCCGCTCTACCACTGAGCTATAGGGGAAATTGAACACTAAAAACATTATCTTAAATTTAAAAAATTTTGTCAATTATTTTCTAATATTTTTAAAATCCCATTAGCAAGAATTTTAGAATCTTGATCTCTAAGCTTAGAAGATCTAATAGACCAAGCTTCTTCTGGAAATGCTAAATTTCTAACTTCTATTAAAAGCTTAGTCATTACTACATTGTTTCTTAAAACATGGAGATTTTGACCTTTAATGTAAAAACTTCTTTTCATTCCTTCTGTAATTTTTTCTGCTACAGACTTTGAATGAATATCATATTTTTTTTCGTCATCTTTTTGATAATAAAACCCCATACTCTTAGGTGCTCCAACGCTATTATCTGCATGTAAACTAAAAAAGGCTATATCCTTATCTTTAATGTGTTTATATTTACTAACAATGTTTTTAACAACAACTAATCTTTTTTTAAGACCTGATGGAGTACCGTTTATCCAGGAATCAACAGTATCATTTTTATTTAGATCATAATCATTGTAAACCTCATTTTTAACATTAACAAAAGTATTGTTAGCAAAAACACTATTCCTAATTAAATGATCGGGGGCCAAAATAGTAAGTTCAACATTAGCACCCTCTTCTTTAAGGTATACATAAAGCCTTAAAGCGATATCATACACATATTCATCTTCAACAACAAAAACTTCGTTTCCAAGACCATCTCTAGACTTAACAATAGCCCCAGGATCAAGACCCCCATGACCGGGATCAAGAATTATTAACTTATCTTTAAGTCTTGATCCTTTATTAAACCTAGAATTTACCAATTTTTCAAAACTTTTGAAAAGTTGAGTAGCCTTTTTATAAGAATTTAAAGGAGAATGCCAATCCTCTGAATAAAATTCACTTGGCTGACTTATCTTTTTAGGTCTATACCAATAATAAAAATCACCAACAACCTCAAATATTGGTATTTTGGAGTCTAAAATAACTAAAGAGTTAATATCAAAAAGACCTTGATTAGTAGTAATTCCAAAAGTATTTAAATTCAACTTTTTGTTTTTACTTGAGGGAAGATTAACTATTGTTTTAACTTTATTAGAAGAATTAGAGCTAGAATCAACCTTATTTTTAATATATAAATTATTTTTAGATTTAGCTATAGAAGAATCAAGTAAAAGTTTTTTATCAAAAATTTTCAATTTTTGATCGTGCATAATATTATTGCTACTTAAATTATTCCAATTTTTGAGATCTTCAATTAAAACCCCGTAATGTCTAGCAATGCTATATAAAGTCTCCCCTACAGCAACTGAATGATAGATAAACTGATTGTCTGTTTTTTTCTCAATTTTTAAATCCCCCTTAACAGGCTTTTCTAAATCATCATCTACAATCTTTAAAACATTTAACAATGAACCTGCTTTAAGATTAACAGCCCGATTGCCATTAAGAGTTACAAGATCTTTGGCTTTAACACCATAAATATAAGCTATTCTACCAAGAGTTTCACCTTTTTTCACATAATGAAAATTAACATTCTTAGTAGCTTTCTTTAAAAAAAGCTGCTGACCAATCTTTAATTTATCATCACTAAGAAAATTAAATTTTAAAATATCCTTAGAACTAATATCAAAATCCTGAGAAAGTTTTGAAAGTGAATCGCCTTTCTTAACTACATAAGGTTTTAAAAAATCAGGCTCAGTTAAGACAAGTTTCATTCCAACTTTAAGATCTTTAGAGCGCAAATTATTCCAAGCTATTATCTGTTCTTGACTTAGCCCAACAAGCTTTGAAACACTCTCAATAGTGTCACCTTCCTTTGCGGTATAAAGAATTACCCCCTTCTTAACAGATTCTAGCGAATCGAGAGAATGATTAACCTTATGAGTAATATTTTGATTTAAATTAGAATCACTTGGAATAATTAATATTTGGCCTACCTTAATATTGTCAGCATTAAGCTTATTAATCCTTTTAAGATCGTTTACTTTGGCTTTATACTTAATTGCAATTGAAAAAAGAGTATCTCCTTTGACAACCTTATACTCAAAATCAGCATTAAGATTAACAGGACTTATTATTAAAAAATAAAATAATATAATAAGTTCTATAATTTGTAAAACATAAAACGTTTTACTTTTCCTTAATGCCAGTATTTTGAACAATGTAGTCATAAATTATCCAATAATAATCATATTTTTTGAAGAAAAAAGTATATCTTTTGGAAATATAAAAATGCCCATCGTCAAAATACAAATCAGCAATCACCTTACCTGCAGTATCAGAATAAGTTGTCTCAATAATAGAAAATTCATTTGGTACTTTTGAAATATCTGAATTATTAGAATTCCATAAATATTCCTTATACTCTTCAACTACATTTTTATTAGGAACAGATGATAACTTTTGTTTATAAAGATATGCCTTGCCTTTATCATTTAATAACAAGCCCTCAATATCAAGATATAAAAAGAATTTTTCTTTTTTTCCAAGCTGCAACGCATTTAATACATATTTAACAATCTCATCGGGAGATAGTTTTTTCTTTTTCAAGATATCTTGGATATCCTTACTTTCAGACAAACTAACAAGATCTATACTTCCTGGATTTTCATCAAAACTATCATTTAAAAAAAGCGTAATAATATTGGATTCTTTTTTCTTAAATGGATCTGAAATGTCTGGGAAAAAAATACCCTTAACAAAATAAACTCCATCCTTACTAAACTTAACAAATTGATTTAAGTTAATAACTACAGAAAACTTTTCATTAGGTCTCAAGCTCATATTTCTAACAGGAATAGCAACATTTTTAGATCTACTTTTAACATATTCAATAGGTCTTTTAACTTTAATATTGGTGGTATCAGTAACATCAAAATCAAAGCTAAAAGAATTGACATCCCCTATTTCTAAAGTTAAAACACTGTCAGACGAATTACTAAGAGAAACTTCAATAAAAACATTGCTATTGACACGATAAATAGATTGATTAAAAAACTTGATTTTAAAATCAAGGCCCTTGTAATCCCCAGCAAACAAAACAAAAGAAATATTCGTAAAAAAGATACAAAAAAACAATTTTCTAATTTTCATAAGCTCCCCTCAAAACCTAACCACATTATATATAAAGAAAGTAATAATACCTATAGTATATTATTATACTAAATTAATTAAACAAAAAGGTAAAAAATGAATATAGATGAAGAACTAACAATAACATTAAAAAATAATTCCAATTTAAAAAAAATGAAAGAATTTTTAGAACAAAACACATTTTTTTCATTAACAGGATATGAAGGATTTTTCAAAGCTTTTTTAATTAAAAAAATAAAAGAATATAGTAAAACCGGAAAAATAATATTAATAGTTAAAGATGAACACACATTAGATAAAATCAAAAATGATTTAAAAGTAATTACAAATCAAATCTTTGAGCTTAACTATTTCAGCCCTCTTGTATACAAGGGAATTGGCTCAAAAAGTGCGATCTTTAACGAAAGAATCCAATTCTTGATCAATTTTTATAAAAAAAATCCTGGAATATATATTACAGTCTTAAAATCATTGCTTAGTAAAATACCCGATAAATATACATTACTAAAGAATGTATACAAAATTGAAAAAAATACTAAGATTAATACAGTAGATATTGAAAAAACTCTTATAACATTAGGATATGAAAAAACACTCAGAGTAACAATTCCAGGAGAATTTACAATAAAAGGAGAAATTATAGACCTATACCCTTTTGGAGAACAAAGCCCCATAAAAATTGTACTCAACTTCGATAAAATAGAAGAAATAAGAAAATTCGATCCTTTAACACAATTAAAACAGGGTAATGAAATTTTGAAATTCCAAGTTCTTCCAAAAAAAGAAATTATTTGGAATGATGAAGTTATTAACAACTTAAAAACAAAGATTAAATCTGTTGAATATAAAAAGATTCTTGAAGAGTTGAATTTTAAAAAAGAAACAAAAACAGAAGAAATGTTTTATCCACTAGTAGCAAATACTTACTTAAGTAATGAGATTGAAAAACACACACCTATTGTAAGCTTTGAAATTAATAATTTCGAAAAAGAAATTGAAAAAATACACCAAGAATACGAGAATCTTTACAAAGAAGCAAAAGCAGCTGGTAAGAATACAATTGATCCAAAAAGAATTTTACTAAGTTCTAAAACCTTCAATCTAAAAAGCGATATTTTATTTTCAAAAATTAAAAGTTCTAAATCCAAAGAAGTTATAGAGTTTAAAATTGAAAGTGAGAGAAGCTTTTTTTCAAATATTATGCTTACAAAAGAAGAATTTAAAAATTGGCTAAAAAATGGGTTTAAAATTATTATTGCAGCAGAATCTGAATCACAAAAAGAAAAACTTAAATACATTTTCAAAGAATTACCAAAAATATCAATTGAGGTTTTAAAAATATCTAGCTCTTTAATAATAGAAGAAGAAAAAATTGCTATCATTCTTGAATCAAACATCTTTAATACAGGACAAAAAATAAACAAATCCTTTGAATCTTCAAAAACAAAAGCCATTAACTCTTTTATTGAGATTGAGAAAAATAGTCATGTAGTTCACATAAATCATGGAATTGGTATATTCAGGCAAATAAAGAGAATAAAAACAAGTGCTCTTGAAAAAGACTATATTGAGATTGAATACGCCGAAGGAGAAAGACTATTTATTCCAATTGAACAAACAAATTTAATCCAAAAATACATCGGAAGTGATCCTAAAAATATTAAATTAGATAAAATTGGTTCTAAAGCATGGATAAAAAACAAAGCAAACGCAAAAAAAAGAATCGAGGAGATTGCAGACGAATTAATAGAACTTTATTCAAAAAGAGAAAGTATTAAGGGTATTAAATACCCAAAAGATAACGAATTACAATTGTTATTTGAATCTGAATTTCCATACGATGAAACTCCAGATCAAATAACAGCAATAAAAGAAATAAAAGAAGACATGATGAGTTTTAAAGTAATGGATCGCCTTCTTTGTGGAGATGTTGGATTTGGAAAAACTGAAGTCGCAATGAGAGCTGCTTTTAAAGCTGTAATGGGAAACAAACAAGTTATTGTACTCTCTCCAACAACTATCTTAGCAGAACAACATTTCAATACATTTAAAAAAAGATTCAAAAACTTTCCAATCAAAATCGAAGTATTAAGCAGATTTATAAAAAACAACTCAGAAAAACGAATTTTAAAAGAATTGAAAAGTGGAGAAATTGATATAATAATAGGAACACATAAAATTCTTTCAAAAAAATTCTCCTGCAAAAATTTGGGGTTAATAATAATTGATGAAGAGCAAAGATTTGGTGTAAAGGAAAAAGAAAAGCTTAAAGAAATAAGAATCTCGGTTGATTGCCTTGCTCTTTCTGCAACACCAATTCCCAGATCTCTTCATATGTCACTAATTAAACTCAGAGATATTTCTGTTTTAAAAATTCCGCCTAAAAACAGAGTAAAAATAGAAGCTTATTTAGAATCGTTTAGTGAACTTTTAATAAAACATGCGATTGAAAATGAACTATCTAGAGATGGTCAAGTTTTTTTAGTAAATCATAATATTGAAGAGCTGTATTACTTAAAAACGCTAATTGAAAAATTAACTCCTTATGCAAGAATTGCAATAATTCATGGAAAACTTACAGGAATTGAGATTGAAAACATAATGCACGATTTTATTAAAAAAGCGTATCAAATTTTATTGGCAACAACAATAATTGAAAATGGAATAGATATCCCAAATGCAAACACAATAATAATTAATAATGCAAACAAGTTTGGACTTGCGCAATTATATCAACTAAAAGGAAGAGTTGGAAGGGGATCTAAAAAAGCTTATGCTTATTTTTTATACCAAGATAGCGAGAAACTAAATGAGCGCTCTATTGAAAGACTAAGAGCAATAACCGAATTTTCAGATCTAGGAGCAGGATTTAAAATAGCTATGAAAGATATGGAAATAAGGGGTGTTGGAAATTTACTTGGTAGAGAACAACATGGAGAAATTGAATCGATTGGCTTGGACTACTATTTAACAATGCTAAACAAGGCAATTGAAAAGAAAATGGGAAAAATATCATCATTATCAAAAGAAGAAGAAGAAGAAGTTAATATTGAAATTAACTATAGTGGCTTTATTCCTGAAAATTATATAAAAAATGAACAAACTAAAATACTAATCTATAAAAAAATCTTTGAAATTCAAACTGAAGAAGAAAGTGAAAAGATAAGATCAGAAATTAAGAACAACTTTGGTCCAATACCTAAAGAAATAAATAATCTATTAATGTTAGCTGAACTTAAAATTTTAGCAAAAAAATTAAACATAAAAAAAATAAAAGAAACAATTGGGAGTTTAGAAATAGAATATAAAAATACAAAAAGTATCCCTATGGAAAAAATAATAGAAATACTTCAAAAGGAACCTAATTTATTGATGCTAAATCCATCGTATCAAAAATCAATTTTTTTAAGCTTTAAAACTATTGAAAAATCTGACAAAATGAATTACATATATAAAAATATTAACTTACTTAAAACAAACACATAGCTTATCAAACTTAAAAGGGGAAAAAATGAAAATATTAATCATAAACACAGGAAGTTCTTCATTAAAATTTGCTATTTATCAATATGAAAATTCAAAAAAATTAATATCTGGAATTATTGAAAAAATAAAAGAGAAAAAATCAATCATAAAAATTATAAATACTGACGGATCAACAACAGAAAGATTTGAAAAAGGAATTGAAAATCACCAAAAAGCAATAGAAAAAATGTTTAAAATATTGTTAAATAACAATTCAAAAATCCTTAAAACTATTAGTGAAATTAAAATAATAGGACATCGGGTTGTGCATGGGGGATCACACTTTAAAAGTTCAATAATTCTTAAAACCAGTATTTTAAATAAATTAAAAGAAATTTCCGAACTTGCACCACTTCACAATCCAAGTGCAATCATTGCAATAGAAACAATACTTAAAATTTTACCACACACAAAACAAGTTTTATGCTTCGATACATCATGGCATCAAACTATAAAAGAACACGCTTTTCTTTACGCAACCCCATATTCTTGGTATAAAAAACATAATATTAGAAAATATGGCTTTCATGGTCTTTCTTATTCGTACATAACAAAAAGATCCTCAGAAATTTTAAATAAAAAAATAGATAATCTAAATTTAATAATATTACATCTAGGAAATGGAGCAAGCATTAATGCTGTTAAAGATGGAAAATCTTACGACACAAGCATGGGAATTACTCCACTTGAAGGTCTTACAATGGGAACAAGAAGTGGTGACATAGACCCAGCAATTATTAATTTGATGAGCACCATATTAAATAAAACCACTAAGCAAATTGAAGAAATGTTAAATAAAGAAAGCGGTATGCTAGGAATTTCTGAAAAATCAAATGATATGAGAGACATTTGGAACAAAATTGAAGAAGGGGATTATCAATCAAAACTTGCAGTAGAAATAATGACATATAGAATAAAAAAATATATTGGATCTTACATTGCCATCCTTGATTTTAATGTTGACGCAATGGTTTTTACAGGTGGGATTGGTGTTGTTGATTATGAAGTAAGAAATCTTTCACTAAAAGGATTTGAAAAAATTGGAATAGAGCTGGACCTTAAAAAAAATGAAATGGCTCAAAACAAAAATTTAGAATCCGAAATATCAACCATTAAGAGTAAAGTAAAAATACTAGTAATACCAACAAACGAAGAATCAACCATTCTTGAAGACATTTACAATTTAATTCCAAAAAATTTATAACTTTAAAAATATAAAATTTGATTTACTGACTATAATTATTTTAAATAGTTTATATTTAACTCTCACAAAGTAACGTTGCTTTTTTAACATTTTCCATTATTTGCCTTCCCTTTACTATTTCAAGAAGAGTAAAAGCAAATTCAAATGAAGTTCCAACCCCTTTAGAAGTAATAAAATTATTACTCCTAACAACATTTTTATCTACAAACTCACCATCAAGCACATTTTTTTCCAAACCTGGATAACATGTAAACTTATTAAGTCCTAAAAGACCTTTAGCAGCAAGCACTACTACTGGAGAAGCACAAATAGCTGCAATAAATTTACCCTTAGCATTCATATCTTTTAAAATTAAATCCAATTCTTTTGAATTAAAAAGATTAGTAGACCCAGGCATACCCCCGGGAAGAATTATTAAATCAAAACAATTTTCCTTACAGTTTGATATTACATCATCTGTTGAAAAAGAAACGCCTTTTGAACTTGTCACAACATTGCTATCATTTACACTGATAACTTGAACATTAACATTACCCCGTCTTAAAATATCAATCGGGATTATAGCCTCAATATCTTCAAAGCCATTTGCAAGAATAATTCCTACTACCATATACAACCTCTAATGCTGATGGAGGGACTTGAACCCACGACAACTCGGATATGAGCCGAGTGCTCTAACCAACTGAGCTACATCAGCTTAAACTTTTATTAAGTGTATAAATTCAACAATGCTTTGTCAATGTTATTATTTAAAGCATTATTATAAAGTATAATACAAAATGATTTGCTAATAAACATATATCTAATTTAGCATTTATTATTTGTATGGTTAAATGAAAAGAAATTTTTATCTTATTATCCTTTTTATAGCTAACAATTGCTTTTCCATTGATTTTTGGGACACGATGGAAAAAGAAAAACTAATACATGAAATGGTAAGTAAAATGCAAGATCATGAGCTACTAGGACAAATGTTCATGATAAGCTATCCAAATCAATCAATAACAAATTTTGTTCTTGATTTTATAAGTAAAAAGAATCTTGGGGGAATTAAAATTTTTGGATGGAATGCAAAAAATTTAAAAAAATTAACAGAAAGTATTAATAAAGCTCAAAAAACATCTCAAAATAATAAATTTAAAATTCCTTTATTTGTAGCAACAGATCAAGAAGGGGGATTGGCGAACCACATAAAACCACATACATCAGAAACAATTGGTAATCTTGGAATTACAGCATCTCTGTCTTCAAAAGATTCTTATAATACAGGGTATTATATAGCACAAGAATTAAGTCGGCTTGGAATAAATTTAAATTTTGCACCCATAGTAGATATATATAGCGACGAAAATAATTTCGCAATAGGTCCAAGAACATATTCAGATAACCCTAAAATAGTATCACTTCTTTCTCTGGCCTTTTACAAAGGACAAAAACAAGGAGGAATAATTTCTACTGCAAAGCATTTTCCAGGACACGGCAATACTACTCTTGACTCCCATATAAATATTCCAATAATAAATTCTAATTTATTAGAAATAAACTTAAATGAACTTATGCCATATAAAATATTAATACAAGAAAACATCCCGGTAATAATGACAGGCCATCTAGCATATCCAAATCTTACAAATGGAGAAAATATTCCTGCATCATCCTCAACAAAAATAATCAAAGACATACTAAGAAAAAGATTAAAATATAATAATATAATAATTACTGATGACCTATTAATGAGCGCAGCAAAATACAATAATGAAAGTATCTACAATACAATTGAAAGAATAGTTAGAACTAAAAGTGACATTTTTTTAATATCTTTAAATGAAAATATACAAAAAAATGCTTACAATATGCTGTTAAACTTAATGAAAAAAGATTTAGAAATAAAAAACAATATTATTGAATCTAATAAAAGAATATTAAGAGTTAAATTGACATACTTAAAAGAAAATATAAACAAATCTAATCTTTATCCTAATTTCAATAAAGATGAGAAAATATATTCAAAAGAAGGTGAAAAATTTTTCGAACAAAGCACATTAAGGGGTATTACAAAAGTAAGAATAAAAAAAGAAATATCTAAAACTAAAAAAACCCTTATAATATCTCCTTACTATAAAATGATTGCAGAAGGCAAAAAAATATTTCAAAATACATATGCTTATTATTATAACTATTATCCCTTAAACGAGATTAATCTCCAAAAACTCGACGAAATTAAAAAATTAATTAAAAGTTTTGAACAAGTTATCTTTAACTTATCAACACCAGGAAGCTTGAAATATTTAGAAAATTTAAAAGAATACAAAGATAGAATAAGTGTAATTGTATCTCTTACCCCTCAACACATCAAAAAATTAAATTGGATAAAAAACATAGTAATTATTTATGGAACAACACCTCTGGCATTTAAATCTGGATTCTTAACACTCACTAAAGACTTTAATCCAAAAGGAACTATTCCTTTAAGGAATGTTATAAATAAATATTATCCTTAATGTATGCTAGCATTCGATTTTTTACAATCTCTAGGGAACCTTGTTTAATTCTAAACCCACTAGCATTTTTATGCCCCCCACCTCCAAAATCTTCTGCCAATTTTCCAACATTAAAAGAATCTTTAGATCTTAGTCCAACTATAATCGAACCATCCTCCATTTCTTTTAAAATACCTAAAATTTCATTATTCTCAACATTACTTAAAATCATATAAAAAAGTTCATTAACCCCAATAACGCTACCATCTTTGCTAAAAGTAGAAAAAGATAAAGATGTAAACAAAACCTTTCCATTCCAATAAGATTCAAGACTGTTTAACATTAACTTGAGAGTTTCTATTGATTTCAAGCTTTTAGTTGCTTCTATATAGCTATAAACTTCTTTAAGACTTATTCCTTTTGAAACCAATCTTGCAACCATTTCAAAAGGCTCTGGATCACTTCTTGAAATAAATTTAAAAAAACCAGTATCAGTACAAAATCCCACTAAAATATACCAGGCCTCTTCTTTTGTAAGATCATACCCAAACTCTCTTATTAATTTTTCAATTAAAAAAGTAGTAGAGGGTGCAAAAGGATCAATATAACCTACACATTTTAATTTCTCACCAGACATATGATGATCAATTACTAAAATAGGCATATCCTTTACATAAAATATAAATTCATCACCTATTCTATCTAAAATTGAGCAATCTAAAATAATAACCGAATAATCTGAAAGCTCAATATTAGGCCATTCAGATAAAAATTTATCCCTAAAGGGAATTATTTCTTTTCTAACAAAAGGACCTTCATTTAATAAAATAGAATTTTTACCAATTCTTGAGAGAAAAGACGATAAAGCTAAAGACGAACCTATACAATCAAAATCAGGATCTTTGTGCCCAATAATAATAAAATTATTATACTTTTTAATAAAATTAATAACATCCCTCATAATAAAATTCAAAAACCTTCCGCAAAACAAGTTTTTAGCTTATTTTACATTGACTATATTACAATATTTCAATAAAATAAACCACAAGAGTTAATAAAATATAACGGGGGAGAAATTTGTGAAAAAACCAAAACAAGAAGATATTAATAAAGCATTTTATATGGCAGAAAAAGCAAGAAACAATTCATATTCTCCATATTCAAAATTCAAAGTAGGTGCCTGCATTAAGACTGAAACAAACGATTTTTTTATTGGAACAAATGTTGAGAATGCAAGCTTTGGAGCAACTTGTTGCGCAGAAAGAAACGCTATTTCAAATATGATTGTAAAAATTGGTGTACAAACAATAGATTTTTTATTACTTAACACAAGCCCTGAAGCTATTCCATGTGCTATATGCCTACAAGTAATGACAGAATTTTTTGATCAAAATACAAAAATAATAATAACAGAATCTAATTCATTTAATGAAAACAAAATGCCAACAAAAATTTATACATTAAAAGATTTGCTTAAAGTTCCTTTTGATCAAAAAGAGCTACAAAGAGTAACACAATAGCAACTTGCAAAAGTTAAATTAATCTAATATCTTTAGAGAAATTACAGCGCTTGCAAGCCTATTTAATTTGTCGCTTTCAAGAGTATTGGCAGATAAATCAAATACATTTAAAATAAGTTTTTTCTCATCAGCATTAAAATCATATTCTAAGTTTTCAAATAATAAAAAGTTAATAATTGGAATAAATTTTTCCACAAAGCTGTATAAATTATTATTAAAATCATAAGCTTCATAATAATAATTGAATATATCCTCTAATGACTTTCTGTCAAACTCTTTTAAAATATCACAAAAAATCTTTTTAAGATTCTCAATTAAACTGTGTAAATTGCTACTATTTAAAATAAGTTTTTTACATTTTTTAACAAAAAAATCTGCTTGCCGCATAAAATATTCCTCACTTTTATCTTAACAAATCAAGATTGAGCTTGAATTTAATAAATGATAAAATGTAGCATTAATACTGCATTAACAAAATTATGCAACAACTAGGAGAATGTTACAATTATGGTCAAGGTAATAAGTTTAAAAAACATTCATAAATTTGATTATTTAAAACTAGATCCTTTACAAAAAGAAGATGTCTACATCGTTTATATTGAAAATAATTCAAAATTAATTGCAAATCTTAAAACAAAAGCAAAAGGCAATCAAATTGAACTAATTCATTTTTATATTAGTGATGATTTTAAATCAGAAGGTATAGAAAGAATACTGATTAGCAATTTAATTCATTATGGTAAAAAAAATAAATTTAAAACAATTTCATGCAAAATTAGTGAAATACAAGAAGAGCTTTTAAGTTTGGGATTTGAAAACAAAGATTCTCAATATAAAAAAGAATTAGCATCTGAAATAGAAGAAGATAAATTTGTAATGGGAATAGGAATAATCTCTATATTTACCGAAGTAGCATCAATATCTTCCAAGCTTACTGTTGGAATACTGTTTAACTCATTTGCACTTATTGCTGACGCTTTCCATGTCATGGCCGACTTTGTTTTATCTACAATAACTTACTTTAGTTTAAAAATTACAAGCAAACCTGAAACCATTTACTATCCTCATGGGCACAAACTAATGGAAAGCTTAATAGCTTTTATCATGGGAATAATCATACTAATGGCGGGATTTACACTATTTTTAAATACAACCGGATTAAATAAATTTATAACTCTTGGAGGAGAGTCTGGATTTAATCTGCACATACACCAAAACAAAAATAAAAATGATAATATACATGAAGATGACCATGGTCACTCGCACGACAACGACAACAACAACAACCACAACCACAACCACAACCACAACGAAGAAGACAAAAAAAATATACTAGAAATATTTTCAAATAAATCCCTTAAAAAAAGCTTATGGATACCAATGATCCCCTTCATTTTTTTTATAGTGAAAATAATAGAATATTTAACAAAATTCCAAATAGGAAAAAGATATAATAATCAACTTCTCTTAGCATTAGCTTCAGCTGATAAAAACTGCATATTCTCGCATGGCGGGATTACACTAAGCTTACTACTTGCAACTTACATGTGGAGTGGCTTTGACAAAATTATGTCTATATTTATTGGCTTTATCATAATAAAAGAGGGGCTTAACGTAATAATAAATAACGCAAACAATTTACTCTCAAAACAAAATATAGATCTTAAAAGAAGCGTAAAAGACACATTAAAAAATTTACATACAAACTTTAAAACACTAAATTTCCATAATCAAGGCAACAAACTTGTGCTTTATATCAAAATAAATTTAAATTCAGAAAATGACTTTCAAAGTTTCATAAATAAAACAGAAAATATTAGAAAAATAATAAAACAAGAATATAAAGAAATAAATGATATACATTTCTTAGTTTGATTAAATTAATAACAAATAAATAATTGACACTTATAATAAAGTTGTGTTAACATTTTAAACTGTAAGACGCAGGGTAGAGCAGTTGGTAGCTCGTCGGGCTCATAACCCGAAGGTCATAGGTTCGAGTCCTATCCCTGCTATATTTTATTTTTAATATGTGAGGAATTGATGAATAGGAAACAAATAGCTAAAGGTAAGTTGGTAAGGAGATTTGGCATTAACATTTTTGAGCAGCCAAAATATGACAAAATCCTTAAAAAAAAGCCACATCCTCCTGGAATGCATGGAAAAGCCAGAAAAGCTAAGATCACAGAATATGGAAAACAATTGATAGAAAAACAAAAGATAAAATTTACTTACGGCGTAAGCGAAAGACAATTAACCAACACTTTTAAAGAAGCTAAAAAACATCACGGTGTCACCGGGGACAACTTACTCTCAATACTTGAGAGAAGAATTGACAATGTTGTATATAGAGCTGGATTTGCAATCTCAAGAGCACATGCAAGGCAAATAGTTTCTCACGGTATTATTATATTAAATGGAAGAAGAGTTACTATCCCTTCAATAATATTACGAGCAAATGATCAAATTCAAATAAAAGAAAAAGACAGTCTAAAAAAATTAATAAGGTCAAACATAGAAAAAACTTCATCTCTTAGAAATTTACCAACTTGGATAGAAGTAAACGCTGATAACTTAAACATAAAAGTAAAGCATGCTCCATCAAGAGATGAAATACCTACACTTGCTAATGAGCAAATGGTTGTAGAGTATTATTCTAAGAGAGCATAGACATATCTTTTATTTTTGTATTACCTAAAACAATAAAAAGTGGCCGATTAAAGCCACTTTTTTATTTACCTTTCTTTTTACTCTTTGAAAAATTTTTTCCCAAACTATTTTTAGCAAAACAAGAAAAACTATTATTATTTCTCGAGCTTTTGGAATAAGGTTTAGCACTAAAAGATGCCCTGCTGCCTGAGGGCCTTCTAACTCCATCTTTCATAGATCTGCTCCTAAAATATAAATTTAAATATGTAAATTTTTAAATAATGTTCAAATAATCAAAAACTTCTTCTAAACTGGAAACAAACTTAACATCTATATTATCCTTAACTTCTTCTGGAAGCTTAAAATAATCTTTTTTATTATCTTTGGGCAAAATAACTTTGTTTATACCATTTCTATAAGCTGCTAAAACTTTTTCTTTAATGCCACCTACAGGAAGAACGAAACCTTTTAAAGTCACCTCACCAGTCATTGCAAGGTCCAAAGGAACTTTTTTGTCAGATAGTATTGAGGCAATTGCTGTTGCAATAGTAATACCAGCAGAAGGTCCATCTTTTGGTGTTGCTCCTTCTGGAAAATGTAAATGAATTTCGGGACTTTCTTTTACGTCAAAATTAAGTTTAGAAGAATAGGTCTTAACTATAGAATATGCAAGCTGCGCACTCTCTTTCATAATAGTCCCAAGACTACCTGTTAAAATAATGTCTCCTTTTTTCTCAAACTTAGTTGCCTCAACAGGGAGGACTGTGCCACCATAATTTGTCCAAGCAAGTCCATAAACAAATCCAGAAGAATCAATCTTAATTAAATCCAAATTATACTCAGTATCAACATAATTATAATAATTGTTAATATTGATTATTTTATAAATACCTGGAATATCAGGATCATGAGTAAAAAGCGAATTATTTCCATGTATCAAAGAACTTGGTGAATAAAAATTGCCTTTGATGATTTGATCTTTAGAATACTCATAAAGCAATTCCCTTACAAGCTTTCTAATTAAATTAGTCAAAACTCTCTTTAACCCCCTTACACCAGATTCCATAGTATAGTTTCTAATTAAATTAAAAATAACATCGTCTTCTATTCTTATATAAACTTTGTCTAAAAAACTTTCTTTAATTATACTCGGAATCAAAAAAATCTTAGCAATCTCTAACTTTTCAATATAAGAATAACCCTCAACTTTAATTATTTCCATTCTATCAAGAAGTGGCTTTGACATACCATTAAGGGAATTGGCTGTTGTAACAAATAAAACATTAGAAAGATCATAAGGAATTTCTAAATAATGATCTACAAATTTATAATTTTGCTCAGGATCTAAAACTTCTAAAAGGGCAGATTCGGGATTTCCCTTATAACTATTATTAATTTTATCTATTTCATCAAGAAGAATAACGGGATTAGATTTACCAGATCTTTTCATTGCACTAATAAAAACACCTGGAAGAGAGCCAACATAAGTTCTCCTGTGCCCTCTAATTTCTGCCTCATCTCTTAAACCGCCAAGAGATATTTTAACAAATTCTCTAGATAACGATCTTGCAATAGATTCTACAAGAGATGTTTTACCAATACCAGGGGGCCCTACAAGGCATAAAATGGGAGCTTTAACCTTAGAATTAATTTGATAAACAGCTAAAAAATTTATTATCTTTTCTTTTGCTTCATCCATGCCATAATGAGAATTTCTTAAGATAAACTCAATCTCACTTAAATGATTTTTCATAACAGTATTTTCATTCCACGGAAGATCTAATATCAACTCTATATAACTTCTAATAATATTAGCATCAGGGGAGTTCATCTGCATTTTAGATAATCTAGAAATTTCTTTTTCAATCTTAGATTTAACATCTTCTGGAATATCTTTCGAATTTAACCTATCAATATAATCGTTTTCATCTTTACCTAGTCTTTTTTGTATCTCTTTAACTTGCTCAGAAAGAAAATAATCTCTTTGACCTTTATCTAACTTAGCTCTAACTTTAGAATTAATATCTTTTTTAAGGTCTAAAAGGTCAATTTCAATATTTAAATTAACAATTAATTTTTCTATTCTGGTTTTAACATTTAACTCTTGCAAAAGCTCTAATTTTACACTATTTTCTAAGTTTGAATTAGAGGCTATAATATCGACAAGCTTGCTTGGATTCTCAAAGTAATTAATTGGCTCATTATCGCTATCATAAGATTTTAAAGATAGGGAATTTCTATAAACTTCATAAGTTTCTTTTAAAAATTTAGAGTAAGTGTAAAGCTCCCTATTTAATCCACCAGCATCAGACACAAAGGTAACTTTGGCTCTCAAATAATCATTTTTTTTAAAAATACTACCTATTAGAACTCTACTTTGACACTCAACTAAAACTTTTACTACGTCTTTGCTAACCTTTATAACCTGAATAAGTTTAGAATAAGTGCCTACAGAACATAAATTTTTAATCCCTTCCCTACCGGATTCGTCATAATTAGATTCATTTGGATAAGCAAACAAAATTAATCTTTCCTCTAGCATGGATTGAGCTATGGAATTAATTACATACTCATTATCAAAGGTTACCCACAATGTCATATTTGGGAAAAGAACATTTTCTTTTAAAATAACAATTGGGAGATCTTCTTTTCTATTTTTTATCATATTTAAGATTGATTTCATACAACTCTTTTGACCAAGGTTTTTTAATTGCATTTCCCACCAAAATTAATGGATTAATATCTGCATTTAAAACAGATTCTTTTGTAACAATAACCTTTTTAGCCTTACTAATTGAAGGAACCTCAAACATAACATCTTTAAGAAGACCCTCTAAAATAGACCTAAGACCTCTTGCTCCAGTATTTTTTAAAATAGCTTCATCTACTATTGATTCTAATGCATCTTTTTCAAATACCAATTCAACATTATCCATTTTAAACATATAATAATACTGCTTAACAATAGAATTTTGAGGATCAACTAATATTCTCATCAAATCTTCTTTGCTTAATTTTTCAAGATACGAATGTACAGGAAGTCTGCCAACAAACTCTGGTATCAAACCGAATTTAATCAAATCTTCCATTTCTAAATACTTTAATGAAGTGTCCTCTCTTATATTCTTTTTTTCAATTGCTGAAAATCCAATAGAACTCTTATTTATTCGATTCTTAACAATATTTTCAAGCCCAACAAAAGCACCACCACATATAAAGAGTATATTTTGAGTATTAATTTCAATAGTATCCTCATAAGGATGCTTTCTACCCCCTCTTGGGGGCACATTGGCAACAGTACCCTCAATTATCTTTAACAAAGCTTGCTGAACACCTTCTCCAGATACATCTCTTGTTATTGAAACGTTTTCATTTTTTTTAGCAATTTTATCTATTTCATCTATATAAATGATCCCTTTCTCAGCTAGACTAACATCCCCATGAGCAGCATGTATCAATTTAAGCAAAATATTTTCTACATCCTCACCAACATATCCAGCTTCTGTTAAAGTTGTAGCATCTGCTATTGCAAATGGAACATTCATCTCTGAAGCCAGCGTTTTTGCAAGCAAAGTTTTACCACTGCCTGTAGGCCCAACCAAAAGTATATTAGATTTTTCAATCTCAATATCATCATCATATTTATTATTTTTTAATATCCTCTTATAATGGTTATAAACAGCCACAGATAAAACTTTTTTTGCATCTTCTTGACCAACAACATACATATCTAAATGATCTTTAAGTTGTTTAGGAGTTGGCAAACCATTAGATTTAGAATCCAGCGAATTGCACAACTTTTCCTTAAAAAGATTGTGACATATTTTAGAACATTCCGGACAAATCGCTACTCCATTAGATATAACAACATTGCCTCCAAGCTCAGCAACGCTAAGTCCACAAAAAGAACACTCTTTTACTTTTTGACCTTTTACTCTTGCCATAAAAATTTTTACCAAAAATAAAACTACTCCCTAACTAAGATACTATCAATAAGACCATATTTAAGCGCATCACTTGAAGTCATAAAATAATCTCTTTCCATATCAAGAGCCAGTTTTTCCTTATCAACCCCTATTTGATTAGACATAATATCTATTATTAATTTTTTAAGTCTTAAAATTTCATTAGCTTGTATATTAATATCGCTAGCCTGACCACTTATTCCGCCCCAAGGCTGATGAATCATTATTCTAGAATAAGTTAGGGATTCTCTTTTTCCCTTGGCACCAGCAGCAAGCAAAAAAGCTCCCATTGAAGCAGCTTGCCCAATGCAAATTGTCCTTACATCAGGCTTTATATATTGCATAGTATCATAAATCGCAAGACCTGCGGTAATACTGCCTCCTGGAGAATTCAAGTAAAGATAAATATCTTTGTTTGAATCTTCTGATTCTAAAAACAAAAGCTGAGCAATCACAGTATCCGCTTTAAGATCATTAATCTCTCCACTCAAAAATATTATACGCTCTCTAAGCAATCTTGAATATATATCAAATACCCTCTCATAATTTCCAGTATGCTCTATCACAGTGGGTATTAAATTATGCATAAACTCCATTTTTCTTACTCACAAATTTTATAATTAACAAAATCTTTAAAAGAAACTTGTTTGCCTTTTACTTCTTTAATATTTGCCAAAATTTTTTTCTCAACTCTTTTCCTTTTGATATCATCCTTTAAATAAGAAATCAAATTTTGATCTTCATAAAATTTTTTAATTTCCTCATAACTCAAACCTGAATTCTTAGACTGTCTAACCATCTCATCCTTAAGATCACTCTCAGTAACTTTAATTGGATCTAAATCTACCATTTTCTGAATTATCAATTTAGATTTCAAATTATTAAGAATTTCATCTTTTAAATTATTGCTACCAACATATTCTGAAGAATAAAACATACTTTTAAACTCTTCGAGGCCCATTTTATTTTGCCTTTTAGCATCCTTAAAGGCAATTTCAATTTCAGCTTCAATCATTGAATGAGGAATATCTATTTCTAATTTTTCAGAAATATTAGAAAAAAATTTATTTAGCTTTAAAGCTTCTTTTTTTTCTTCAATAAGACTTAAAATCTTAGATCTTATAAAATTTTTAAGATCATCTAGTGTATCATATCTGCCGCTAATATCTTTTGCAAACTCATCATCTATTAAGGGGAGATCTCTTTTTTTAATACTCTTAATCTTAATCTTTAATTTTCTTAAAGAACCCGCAAGTTCTTCGAATTTGTAATCCGTATTATAAGATTTTTCTATAACTCTCTCCTCATTTATTCTCATACCAATTACATCTCTATCAAAATCATAATAGGTCTCAGATTTTCCAACCGTAAAAACAAAATCTTGTCTTTTTGTTGATACTATTTCATTTAAAAGATCGTCAAGTTCAACAAAATTCACTTTAACAATACTATCTTTCTTAACAACTCCTTCCTCATCTTCAATAATAATTGAATTTTCTATTTGAAGATGCCTAATTTCATCATCAATATCAGAATCATCAATAAAAACTTCGGGAACCTCCACTTCAACATCAATGCCATCAATATTTGGAACTTTAAATTCAGGATAAGTTTCATATACAAAAGTAAACTCAAAATCTTTATCAAGATCTAATCTTAAATTTTCTTCCTTTATAGTAGGAGAAGCATAACTTAAAGGCCTTTTAGGTTCTTCTTTAAAAAATTCTTTAAGAGAATTATTAACCACTTCTTCTAAAACAGTAGCTCTTAAACCCTCAGAATATTTCTTCTCAATAATATTAATAGGAACTTTTCCAATTCTAAACCCCTGAATCTTAAGCCGAGAAGAATAATCTTGCAATAATAAGTTATATTTTTCCTGAATAATATTTTTTGAAACTCTAATGACAACCTCAACTTTTGAACCTGGAAGAAGTTTAATATCTTTACTCAAAATCACTGTTAATGCCTCAATTAAACTTTATTGATAATTATTTAAAAGCGAAAGACGGGATTTGAACCCGCGACTTCCACCTTGGCAAGGTGACACTCTACCCCTGAGTTACTTTCGCACTTTTACAGAAGGTGGGAGTCGAACCCACACGCCAAAGGCACTAGATCCTAAGTCTAGCGTGTCTGCCAATTCCACCACTCCTGCATACTTCATACTCAAACTAGTATACAAAAACTTAAAAGCTTTTGCAAGTATGCCTAATCCATCAAATAAATAATATTTTCGCATTCAGCAGGACTCGAACCTGCAACCTTCGGATTCGAAGTCCACTGCTCTATCCAATTGAGCTATGAATGCAGTTAAAAAATTACTAAAAGGTGATTGACGGGGCTTGAACCCGCGACATTCGGAACCACAACCCGACGCTCTACCAACTGAGCTACAACCACCAATAACGACTAACTATGTTTACTATAATATTTTATAAATATTTAATTTTTAAGTCAATAAAAGGCAAAAACAATAAAAACCACACAACTTTTATTATAAAATAAGTAAGTATTAAAACATTAAATTTTTAAAACTAAAATTTTCGAAATTTTTCTAAACTTTTTTTCAAAAAATCATAAACTCTAATAACTGAAGAAATATTTACTCTTTCTCTAGTAGTATGAGGGAATTCAATCCAAGGTCCAAGAGTAACAGACTCTATACCCCCCCCCAACCTAGAAGATATTATACCTGTTTCAAGCCCCGCATGTATTAAAGAAACATTAGCATCTTTAAGATACATCTCTTTATATACATCTTTAAGATGTTTTAAAAGACTGCTATTCTCATCAGATTTCCAAGAAGGATAGTCATAAATTATACGCAAGCTAGCCACTCCTGATAAATCACTTATTGCTTGCAAATGATTAAATACATACTCTTTATCTGAATCAAATAAAGATCTTATTAAAAAAGTAAAAATATAGTCGTCTTTCATTTTAAAAAGACTTGAAAAATTTAAAGAGGTTTTGATAAGCTTATTTTCATAATTTTCTACTTTTTGAACTCCATGTAAAAATCCCATTCCCATATTTAAAAGCTTACTTTTGCTACTTTCATCAAGAACTTTAACCGATGAAAATTCTTTTTTATTAACAATAATGTCAAATTCATTTTCAAGAGAATATATACTTTTAACTTTAAATACAAAAAGTTTAAGCTCTTTATTTAACAAATCATAATCACTATCATTGATGAAGATTAAAGCCTTAGCTTCATTTGGTATCGCATTACTGCTCTCTCCACCAAAAATACTTTCAATCTCAAAATCAATATTTGCTTTAATTTCAAAAAGAGCAAAAAACATTAATTTTAAAGAATTTGCCAAATCTAAATGAATATCTGCCCCAGAATGACCACCTTTAAGTCCTTTAAATAAAATCTCTACTTTTGTTTTTTTTATTGCAAGACTATATTGGGGAGAAAAAACAATCTCAACAAGTCTTGATCCCGCACAGCCAACTAAAAAATATCCCTCTTCCTCTCCATCAAGATTAATAAGGCTTTTACCACTACATAACTTAGAATCAAGACCAAGAGCACCTATTAAACCTATTTCTTCATCAACGGTAAAAAGAAGTTCTAAATCGGGATGTGGAAAACTATTGGCCTCACTCATAATGCTTAGCATCATAGCTACTCCAACTCCATTATCAGCTCCAAGGGTAGTCCCTACTCCTTTTAGATACCCATTCTCTTCAACAATTTTAATTGGATCTGTTTTAAAATTATGCAAACTTGATTCATTTTTTTCACAAACCATATCAACATGAGATTGTAAAATAATAGGGGACATATCAATGTTATTATTAGATTTTATCTGAACTACAATATTACCAACACTATCTTCTTTAAAAGAATAACCAAATTTTTTGGATTTCTCTTTAATAAAATTAATAATTCCTTTAACATTTTTTGAACATCTTGGAATTTTTGATATTTCTTTAAAAGAATCAATTACGATACTCATAATAACTCCCCTTTGATTATATTAAACTTATAATTATACTTATTACTTACTTATATTTAAGTATAATCAATCATAGTAATATACTAAATTAATCTTAAAATTCATTCAATAACTTTAATAATGTTCATTAAGCTTTATTTTCAGCAAAATTTGCATGATAAATAAAATTTAAAAATTCTTTAGGAATTTCTGAAATAAATCTTGAAGGCAATTGCTCAAAAATTTGCCTATCTTTTTTTCGCTTATTAGCCATAGTAATAATAAGAGAATCTTTTGCACGCGTTAATGCAACATAAAAAACTCTCCTCTCTTCTTCTAAACCAACTTCACTCTCTTCAATGATTCTATGGTGTGGAATAATATTGTCTTCAACAGCAATAAAAAATACATAATCAAATTCCAAGCCTTTAGCGGAATGCACTGTCATTAAATTAATATTGACATTTTCAGATTCCTCATTCATTTCGTTAGACTGAAGAACTATATAGTTTAAAAAACTACTTAAATCTCTCAATTCACCAAATTGTTTGGATTCCCAATTTTTAATAATACTTAAAAACCCTTCTATATTTTGATATTTATATTCAGCTACTTTAATTGAATTAGGATTTTCACTGACTAAAAATCCCCAATATTCAATACTTTCTATCATTTCTTTGATTATATTAGAATAGGTATTTTTTTTTATGCTAAATTTATATTGATACTCCTCAATAAAAGACACAAAATCTTCTATACTTTCAATAACCTGCTTATTTAAAACTTTATCGTAACTAGAAATACTTGCAAAAGAAAAAGCAATATCACAAAGAGCATTATAAATACAGCAACCTTTCTTGTCTGCTATATCTCTAATTTTTTTTAAATATTCCTTACCAATCCCCCTTCTTGGAACATTAATAATTCTAAGTAGATCATAATCGCTTTTAGGATTTATTATTACATTTAAATAAGAAATAATATCTCTTATTTCTTTTCTCTGAAAAAAAGATGTTCCCCCCGAAACTTTATATTTTATGCCTTGTCTTCTAAAAATCATCTCAACATTTTTAAAAAGAGCGTTGGTTCTCATAAGAACTCCTATCTTTTTAGATTGAAAATCTTCTAGTTTTGAAAGTTCTATGATTTGACTTGCAATAAACTCAGATTCTTGAATTTCATCCTCAAATATAAAAAAATCTATAACTTTGCTGCACATCTTTGAAGACCATAAAGTCTTTTCTTTTCTATTTTTGTTATTTAAAATCACAGAATTGGCAACATCTAAAATATTTTTTGCAGAGCGATAATTTTGTTCAAGCTTTATTTCTTTAGCATTGTAATCTTTTTCAAATTGCAACATATTATTATAACTAGCTCCACGCCAAGAATATATCGATTGGTCATCATCCCCAACACAACATAAATTACTATGATTTATCAAAAGGCGAATAAAATTATATTGAATCAAAGAAGTATCTTGAAACTCGTCAATTAAAACGTACTTATATCTTTTAGAATATTTATTTCTAATATCAGAATTATTACTCAATAATTCTTTTGGTTTTAAAATCAAATCATCAAAATCAAAAGAATTATAAAGCCTTAATCGCTCTTCATAAAGTCTAAAAATATTTATATCTTCTTCCTTTAAATCATTAAGAGTAAGAATCCCATTTTTTAAGAGTGAAATAACATTGCTGAGTGAATTTAAAGAAACTTTTTTATTTAAAAGACCTTCATCAAGTAAAATCTCTTTAAGAAGAGAAATTCTATCATTATCATCATAAATGCTGAAGTTTTTTCTATATCCTAACAATTTATAATTTTCTTTTAAAAAGAAAAGTCCAAAAGCATGAAAAGTTGAGACCATAAGATTACTAAGAGGACTTTTTAAAATTTTTTTAATTCTATCTTTCATTTCATTAGCCGCCTTGTTGGTAAAAGTTAAGGCTAAAATTTCCTTCTGAGCAATACCTTTTAAAAGCAAATAAGCTATTCTATGAGTAACAACCCTTGTTTTTCCACTACCAGCACCAGCAATAATTAAAAGGGCACCTTCAATAGTAGTAACTGCTTCATATTGAAATTGGTTGAGAGAATTTTTAAAAAAATCATCAAGCAAGATTAAAAAACCTTTGTTCCATCTGGATATTCCACAATAACTTTAAAGTTTTCAGGAAAAGCAAAAATCTTTCTTGACTTAGATTGATCAAAATCTTTAGCTAAGATTGGAATACGATACTTATTTAATGTATTAACAGCAAACTCTGAATTTTCAAGTCCCACCTTAACCGATCCTTTTGCCATAAAATTAGTTCCCCCAAAAAGCTTGGCTTTAAGATTACCTTTATTAGCTCCATTTTCTAACATTGCATTTATTAACATGGGAATAGCATAAATTCCATACCTTCCCCTTTGATCAGGAGATATATCAAGATCTGACTTGACTAGAACATAATGATTCATTCCAATTAAATTGCTTGATTCGTCCCAAAGCACAACAGCAATACAAGAACCGAGGATTGTAGAAATAACTCTTTTATTTGAAACAAAAGCTTCGCCTGGAACTATTATTGTAACATCTCGTTTTAATTTAAAATTAAAATGATTTAACATAAAATTTAATACTCTCTTAAAAAAAATTTATAAAACTCTTATAAAGGCCTTGCCAAAACCCTAATTTATTTACCTTACTACTAAACAAAGCAATATCCCCTACCTTTTCATTTTCTAAAAAAATCACAGCCCTCCCAACAGGCATATCCCCAGTAAGTGGAGCAACTAACTTATCAACAGTATAACTTATATTAAGTTTATTAAATTCATCTTTAGTAAAAACATAATAAAAAGGCTCTTTAGAAAAAAGAGCTACTGTATCTACTATACCATTATAGACTTTTTCTTTTAATTTTACTATTAAAGGAAATTTGGAATATTCATTAAATCCATATTCAAATAAATTTTTTGCAATCAAAGCCCTCATCCTCTCTCCAGACCTGTTAATTCCTTTTTCAACTCCCAATACAACCGCTATTAATCTTCGATCGCCCTTTTGAGCAGTTGCAACAAGATTTAAGCCTGATTCCTTAATATAGCCCGTTTTAAGACCATCTGAATAAGGATAATCATCTATTAATAAATTAGCATTTCTTTGTTTTAAGTTTAAAAATTTTGATGTTAAAGTAGTTCCTAAATTTTTACTCTTTGGATAAACAAAATACTTTAAGGAATGGATATTAAGCATAAATTTAAACTTTTCTATATAAGATTTTACAAAAAAAGCCATATCCAGCGCTGTAATTTTATTCTCATTACTGTATCCAGAAGGTTCAACAAAATGCATATTAAAAAGCCCTAAATTCATGACATTAATATTCATCAAATTAACAAAACTATTTAAATCGCCTACTACAAACTCAGCAATTGCAATAGAAGCATCATTACCTGAAGAAACGGAAAGCCCTTTTAAAATTTCTTCAAAATTAACAATTTGACCTTTTTCTAAAAACATTAAAGAAGAATTCAAGGGCGCATTATAATATGAAGCAGAATCACTAATAGGAACTATGCTTTTTAATTTTATATTTCGCTTTCCAGCCTCAATTAAAGCTGTATAAATTGTAACAATCTTTGTAAGTGATGCCGGAGGAAAAACCAAATTGGGCTTTTTAGAATAAAGTACCCGCTTAGTATCAAAATCCATTAAAACTATTGACTTTGCATGCAAAGATAATTTATTAATCTCAGCTAAATTAACCGAAAAAAGATCACCACAAAGTAATAAAAAAAATAAAAATAAAGTTAATAATAATTTTTCAATAATACAGATACTATTCATATAATAATATTAAAATTATGTATTATTATATAATATTTATTGATTTTTAATCACAATACAATTAAAAGGAGTCATTTTTTTATGAATTCTTATGATTTTATAGCAGCTTTGGCACCAATAATTCTAATAATTATTGGACTTGGCATAATAAAAAAGCCTGCTTACTATGTAATACCTATATCATTAATAATCACTATTGCTCTAGTTATGCTTTATAAAAACTTAGGAATAGCAAACACAAGTCTTGCAATACTTGAAGGCGCCTTAATAGGAATATGGCCAATAGCAACCGTAATTATTGCTGCCATATTTACATACAAAATGTCAGAAGATCAAAAAGATATAGAAACTATTAAAATTCTTTTATCAAACGTATCTTCTGATAAAAGAATTATGGTCTTGCTAGTGGCGTGGGGATTTGGAAATTTCTTAGAAGGAGTTGCTGGATATGGAACTGCCGTTGCAATCCCCGTGTCAATATTAATAGCAATGGGATTTGAACCATTTTTTGCTTGCTTAATCTGTTTAATAATGAATACCTCTTCAACCGCTTATGGATCTGTGGGAATTCCTATAATATCTTTAGCTCAAGCAACCAACTTAGATGTTAACAATCTTTCAGCTAAGATTGCATTACAACTAATACTTCCAACCTTAACAATACCTTTTGTATTAGTAATTCTTACAGGAGGAGGCATCAAGGGATTAAAAGGGGTGTTTCTTCTTACTCTACTCTCAGGAATGTCGATGGCAATATCTCAAATATTTATATCAAAAACTTTAGGCCCAGAGCTTCCTGCAATCCTTGGGAGCATCCTTTCTATGACAATAACAATAGTTTATGCAAAGTTTTTTGTAAATAAAGAAATGCATGTCGAACACAAAAACAAAAGCACAATACCTTTATCAAAAGGAATTATTGCCTGCTCACCCTACATTTTAATAGTAACGTTTATAGTACTTGTATCTCCTCTTTTTAACAAAATTCACGAATACCTAAAAACTTTCCAAAGCACTATTAGCATTTATCCAGAAGCAAATCCCCTACACTTTAAATGGATTACCTCTCCGGGCTTCTTGATTATACTTGCAACAATAATATCCTACTCAATACGAGGAGTTCCAATATTTAAACAACTAAAAATATTTATACTAACCCTTAAAAAAATGGCATTATCTTCATTTATAATCATATGTATTGTTGCAATATCAAGATTAATGACACACAGTGGAATGATAAGAGATCTTGCCAATGGAATCTCAATAATAACAGGTCAATTTGGTCCATTATTTAGTCCACTAATTGGGGCTATTGGAACATTTTTAACAGGAAGTGACACAGTTTCAAATGTTCTTTTTGGACCTTTGCAAACACAAATGGCAGAAAATATTGGAACAAATCCTTACTGGCTTGCAGCAGCAAATACAACAGGAGCAACTGGAGGAAAGATGATTTCTCCCCAAAACATCACAATAGCAACAACAACAGCTGGATTAATTGGACAAGAAGGCAAGCTTTTATCAAAAACAATAACTTACGCTTTATGCTACATTTTAGCAACAGGATTGCTAGTTTATTTAGTATAAATTAATCATTTAAAATAAATAAGATTAATTGACAATAAAATTAATCTTATTTATAAATTTGAAGAACATAAAAAGCACAAAATAACAACATGGTCTTGAATTTTTATCCAATAGTTTTAATATTATATACATGCTATTATGTAGAATAAGTAATATGTATATAATACATATTATTAAGACGTTTAATAAATAACTAGAACTAATAAAAAGTTTGTAGTTACAACAGGAAGGTATAATTATGAAAAATCATATTTTATATAAACTAATTATATTTTTAACTACATCTGTAGCAATATTTGCAGCAGATGCATTAAAGGAAAAAGATATATTTAAAATAAATCCGTGGATACCTACATTTGGATTTGAAAATACAAGTGAGTTCAGATTCGATATGGACGAGCTTGTCCCTGGATTTGAAAACAAAAGCAAAATTACTATTAAACTTAAACCATTTGAAGCTAATCCAGAATTAGGTAAAGACGATCCATTTTCGGCTTACATTAAGGTAGAAGATCTTGCATTAAAAGCAGAAGGCATAAAAGATGCTCAATTCAAAATTGATGTAGGAAGCATAACAGCCCAAATTAATATATACGATTTTTTTATTAAAATAAGTACTATGACAGATTTTGACTTTAATAAAGAATCTTTATTTAGTTTTGCACCTATGACTGGATTTAAAAGCACTTACTATGGATTCCCAAGTAATGATAGAGCAGTAAGAGGGACAATTCTTGCAAGAGGCACTTCTAAAAATATAGGAACAATTCAACTGGGATACAAGCTCCCACAACTCGACCTTACATTTGCAATAGGAGGAACAGGCACAGGCAATAGAAATCAAGAGAATGACAAAAACACTCCATATAATAAAACCTATCAAGGAATCCTTTATGGAATTCAAGGAACATGGAAGCCAATAAAAAATATGCTTGATCAAAACGAAGATACTGAATCTGTAGTCGCAGAAACGCCTTTTGAATTAAACTTTGGCTTATCAGGAGCTTATGGAAATGAAACATTCAATAATTCATCAATAACATACTCTTTAAAAGATAAATCTGTAGTTGGCAACGATTTATTGAGTCCAACTTTATCAAATTCTGCAATTTTAGCATCTCTTGGGGCTCAATATAAACTTGGATTAACAAAAATTAACAATAAAAATACCTATCTTGTTTTACAAATGGGCACTGATTTTGGAATAGATCCTTTTGCAAGCGATTTTTCTGTATTTGGACACATTTCAAAAGCAGCAAATTTTAAACAAGAAATATCCTCAGATCCTACTAAAAAGTCCGAAAATATATTTGATCCAAATGGAAATGCTCTTAACTTCAATAAAGATACAGAACTGGGCATTGCATTTTCAACAGGGGCAAGCATAGGACTTGCTTGGAATAAAGACACCGGGAAAAAAGAATCTTGGAAGGTTAAGGGAGCTGATTCCTACAGCAAAAGACTATTTGGAGAGCAAGACAAAAAATCTGGAGTTGCATTAGGAATAAGCTATGGACAAAATCTCTACAGATCTAAGGATACTGAAAAAAGATTAAAAACCATATCCGAAAATGCATTTCAAAGCTTAAATGTTGAAATCTCAAGCTATGAAGACAACAAAAAGGGGATTATGAACGGACTAGGATGGATAACATCTATTGGTCTTTATGATATTTTAAGACAAAAATCTGTAGAAAGCTACCCTACATCAACCCCAAGTGCTAATACAAACAATCAAAATGGACAAAGCTCAACAAGCACACAAGCTATACCAAATCTGACATTTGAAGACGCAATGAAACTCGGCATAGCTTTATATCTTGATTATGCAATTCCAATAGAATCTATTTCAACAGAAGCATATGTAGTGCCATATATTGGAGCATACCTTTTGGGGCCTTCTAATAAAATATCAAGCGATGCTACAAAAATTTATTTAAAAACAGGACTTAGCCTTGAAAAACTAATAAGATTTACAACAATTTCTCTTGGATGGGATTCAAATAACATTATAGAACTTGCCAATAAAAACGCAAATAATGCCGCTATTGGTAGTGCTTTCTTACAATTCAAAATAGCCTACAGCGGAAGCTAAAGTAGTAAAGAAGGGCCTTAGGCCCTTCTTTTTTATCTTTAAAAACAAATCAATTAATTACTTAATATTTCTTTCTTTGCAAATTTTTTCATAAGCATTTTGAATTTTAATAAATTTATCATTTGCATCTTTTTGCCTTACAGGATCATTTGCAAACCTATCAGGATGATACTTTATAACAAGGCTTTTATAAGCCTTTTTAATCTCATCATCACTAGCACTATAAGCTAACCCCAAAACACTATAAGGATTTACAATTTTAATATTAATATCTTTATAAGCTTCATAACCATTAAATTCAAGTTCAAGAAAAACACCAACATAAGAAATAAATTTCTCAGCTTCTAAGTTTTTATACCTAGAAAGCCTATTAATTTCTTTAAGCGCAGAAAAAAGCCATACAAAAAGATCTTTATGTTGAAAATAGCCAAGCTTAAGAGTATATAAAATCTTATCTGCATTATTATTCTTAGTAATAGCAGAATGAAAAATAGTATACAATTCTGACTTACCACGTTCAGACAAATTTAAAGAATTGATAATAAAATTGACATAACTTAGCTGTTCTCCAGTTACAGTTCCCAAAATAGATAGTAACTTGGCCATTAATAAAAAAGAAAGTTTATAAAATTCAAACTCTCTAGATCTAGAATATGAGTAATCTCTTGTGAAATAGATTCTAAAAACACCTAAAAAACTAAATAATATCAAAAAAAAAGGAAATAATATAAAAAGCATCCCTATTAAAACGGGATTAAAAACAAAAATAAGAAACAACACTAAAAAAAATATTCTAATTAAGCTTGGCATTTATTAATCATAACCTCCAAACATAATTAAGGCATGTCAAAATCTCTAATAAATCTTACAACTTCCTTTTTTATTTGTTTTAATTCAATATCAGACCTTGTCTTTAAAGCTCTAACAATAAATTTAGCAACATTTAAAGAATCACTTTCATTCAGGCCCCTAGAAGTAATAGCAGCACCCCCAATTCTAATACCAGAAGCCAAGGAAGGACTTTTTTTATCAAAAGGAATAGCATTTTTATTCAAAGTAATATTTACACCCTCAAGCAATTTCTCAGCATCAGCACCTGTAATATCCAAACTACTAAGATCAACCAAAAATAAATGATTATCTGTGCCTCCACTGACAATCCGAAATCCTTCCGACTTGAAATATTCGGCCATAACTTTAGTATTTTTTATTACATTAGAAATGTATTCTTTAAAATTTTCTTGAAGAGCCTCTTTGAATGCAATAGCCTTTCCTGCAATAACATGAACTAAAGGACCCCCTTGGGTTCCAGGAAAAACTGCAGAATTCACAGCATTAAACAAAGCTTTCTCTTTTCCATTAAAGTTTACCAATCTGTCAAAATCTTTTCCAGAAAATATTATTCCACCTCTTGGCCCTCTTAAAGTCTTATGTGTAGTACTTGTAGTAAGATGAGCCACATCAATCGAAGAATTATGAAAACCTGCGGCAATAAGACCTGCAATATGCGCAATATCACACAAAAGATAAGCGGAAACGTCGTCTGCTATTTCTCTAAATTTTTTAAAATCAATTTCTCTTGAATAAGAAGAAGCTCCAGCTATTATTAAATTTGGTCTACAATCTCTAGCTATTTTAAGAACCTCATCATAATCAATCACCTCAGAATCTCTAGAAACACCATAAAAATAAGTGTTAAAAAATATGCCAGAAAAATTCACCCTACTGCCGTGAGTTAAATGCCCCCCATGAGATAATTGCATACCAAGAATCCTGTCGCCTGGCTTAATAAGAGCCATTATAGCAGCCATATTAGCCTGAGATCCGCTATGGGGTTGAACATTGACATACTTTGCACCAAAAAGCTCTTTTGCTCTTGAAATTGCTAAAGTTTCAATCTCATCGACAAAAGAACAACCTCCGTAATATCGATTCAAAGGGTATCCTTCAGCATACTTATTAGTTAAAACACTCCCAACAGCCTGCCTTATCTCTAAAGATGTAAAATTTTCAGACGCAATAAGCTCAATATGCTCTTTCTCTCTTAATTTCTCTTTCTCAATTAAATTAAATATTTGATCATCTCTCATTAAAAATTATCCTCCAAAACAAACCTATGCATCAAAGAATACGATCTGTTTGTCAAGCTTTTATACTTTAAAAACCTAGAATCTAAATACCCATCAAAAAATTCATTTTTATCATAGTCCTCTTTGCACCCATATTGAATATAGTTCTCAGACATATTTAAAAAATACTTAGGGATATCCTTAAATAATACTGCATTTATTATATCAAAATACACAAAACCAACCCCAGCTAAAAAAAATTCAAACCAAAAATGCTCATTCAATTTAAGAGAATTAGAATCGTAGTAAAGACCAACTATATTTCTCAGTGGAATCTCATACTTTAAAAATAATAAATTCGTAAGAATTATTAAATTGCTAGATGAAATTTTTCTTTCTTTGATAGAATCCTTTAAACTTAAATTATTCTCAACAATTTTAAAATTTGAAGTCAAAACATCAATAATCGCTTTAGCCAACCTATAAACTGAATTACTCCCAGCAGTCATTGATAAGATTAGAGAATCTAACGATACTAAATCAACAAAGCTGTAAGATACATAATCCTTTTTTTTGCTTTGAACATAAGTTTTGTATTCTTGATTATTCATATCTTTATTAACCTCAATGCTTTCTAAATATTTAGTATCCAAAAATTTCAAATTAAGTTTATAAGTCTTTACCTTAGTTTTAAAAATAAATTTATTTGTTTTCAGATTTTCAAAAAATAGATTACTAATATTAAAATCAAGATCCTCATTACTACATTTTGCAATTTTTTGACGCTCATTCTCAATTGGTTTTAAATAAAAGATATTAAAATTAATATCTTCGGGGATTGAATCGAAATTATTACTAACATCTTGATCAAAATAAATTTCCTCAACTATTGTAAACTCTTTTGAATCACTTAAAGTCCACTTAAAAAAATCATCTTTAAAAGAGAACGGAACCTTATTGCTTTGAAGCTTGTCTAATAAAACATAAAGCTTACCCCCAGAATTTAAAGTTTTAGGAGAAATAAATTCTACCCTATTTTCAGAAATATCTAAAATATTTTGGGGTAAAATTGTATAAAGTTTGTCCTTGGTTTCAAGAAAAATTTTAATAGCACTAGAATGTGAAAATAAATTCATACCCTGCAATAAAGTTGAAGAATTTGCATTTAAAATTATTTTATCCCCTGAAAAAATATAAGGCATATTTTCTCTGTTAAGCTTAATAGGAACTTGTCTACTAATAACAAGAAAAAGTTCGTTACTAGTCCCACTTTCACTTTTTACAAAAATAAGTCCGGAATTTACTTCGTCTGTAATTTTAAAAACTATTTCAGTGTTATTCCAGCTAATGATACTACTTTTAACCAAATAATTATTGTTAATATTAATATCACCTTTACTATACCCTAAATTGTTCCCTTTAATAACAATAATATCCTTGTGTGAGGTAGGAATTGGAGATATGTCATAAATAATTGGCTTTGAATAAAATAAGAATCCAGAAAAAACAAATAAAAATAAAAAAATAATAAAAATTAAGCTTAAATAAAAATATTTGTTTTTTAAAAAAATAGCCAAATACTAGCCTCTTTTAACCTTGGTTCCTTCCTTAGTGTCAACCAGAACAAAACCTTTTTTAGCAAAAAAGTCTCTAATCTCATCGGCACGCTTAAAATTTTTTTCACATTTAGCTATTCTTCTTTCCTCAATTAAAATTTTCATACTCTCATCAACAACTACATCATGATTTTCTAAATTTTTTAAAATTTCCTCTCTCAAATTAAGCGAAATAACCTCATCAAAAATAAAAGCCAATCTGAGCTTTGAAACAAGACCTAGATTTTCAGATTTAATTATCTCCCAAAGCAAGGCCAATCCTTGAGAAATATTCAAATCAAAAGAAACTCTTTCTATAAAAGAATCATAATATTCTTTTTCATCGCTAAAAGCAAAATTTTTTAAATCCTTATTAAGCATACTTAAATCAACTGGATCTAAAGATGCATAAAAATAACTTAGCCTGTTTATCATATTTTCCCTAGCAATCCTGCTTGCTTGAAGATTATTTAATGAAAATTTTAATTGACTTCTGTAGTGTGATGTCAAACATAAATATCTAAAATCAAGAGGAGAAAAATTTTGCTCTTCTAGGTCTTCAACTGTAATGAAATTCCCGCGTGACTTTGACATTTTATTATAATCCATGATCAAAAATTCTCCATGAACAAAAATATCACACCATTTTTTATTCAAAAAACACTCTACTATTGCTATTTCATTTATGTGATGGACTCCAATATGATCAACTCCTCCTAAATGAATATCAAGCGTATCTTTGAAATACTCCAAATTCATAGCAGCGCACTCTAAATGCCAACTTGGATAACCAAATCCCCAAGGAGAATCCCACTTCATTTCCTGATCTTTAAATTTAGAATTAGTAAACCATAAAACAAAATCGGTTTTATTCCTTTTAAATTTATCAATATCAACCCTAGAAAAAGTCATGTCTTTATTAATCAAATCAATACCAGCCATCTCACCATAGCTTTTAAAACAAGAAGTATCAAAATACACATTACCATTAGAAAAATAAGTAATTTTTTTTTCTTCAAGAATTTTAATAACCTCTATCATGATGGGAATATGTTTACTTGCAACAAGAACTTTATTAGGATATACAATATTTAATTTTCTACAATCCTTAAAAAAGGCTTCTGTAAAAAATTCACTAATCTCATGGACTGTAAGCCCTTTCTCTCTTGCAGTCTTAGCAACTTTATCCTCTCCATCATCAAGATCACCTGTTAAATGCCCAATATCTGTGATATTCATCGCATAGTCAACTTTATATCCTAAAAACCTTAAAGCTTTAATTAATAAATCCCCAAAAATATAAGTTCTAAAATTCCCAATATGGGCATAATCATAAACAGTAGGCCCGCAAGCATACACTTTAACATTATTAAAATTTGTTAACTCTGAAAAATTCTTTGTTCTAGTATTATATAATTTTAAAATCATACATTTCTCAAAATTGAAAAAATAAAAAGTCTAATCTATTATTAAGTAAGTATGCTTAAAAGCCTAAATAATTTTTTTAAAAAAATCAATATAAAGCCTCAAACAAAAAATTTGATTGACTATACAACATATAAAATTGGAAACATTTCGAAATTATTTTTTATTCCTGAAAATATTCAAGAAGCCGAAAGTATTTTTAAAGCCGCAATAGAAGAAAAAATTGAACTATTTATTCTTGGGGGAGGATCTAATATTTTAGTCAATGACGAAGAAGAACTTGATTTTCCAATAATATACACTGGACATCTAAACAAAATAGAAATTCATGACAATAAAATTATCGCCGAATGTGGCGCAAATTTCGAAAATTTATGTAAAATTGCGCTTGATAATAGTTTAAGTGGCCTAGAATTTATCTATGGATTACCTGGAACACTAGGGGGCGCTGTGTGGATGAATGCCAGATGCTTTGGAAATGAAATCTCTGAAATACTAAAAAAAATTACATTTATAAACGATAAAGGGGAAACTATTTGCAAAGAATTTAAAAAAGAAGACTTTAAGTATAAAGTATCACCCTTTCAAAATAAAAACTCTCTCATATTAAAAGTTGAATTGAATTTAAAAAAGGGAAATAAAAAAATTATTGAAGAAGAAATGAATAGAAATAAACAAACAAGAATAAACAAAGGGCACTATTTATTCCCAAGTAGTGGGAGCACCTTTAAAAATAATAAAGCATTTCTTAAACCTAGTGGACAAATAATTGAAGAGTGCAAACTTAAAGGACTAAGAATCGGGGGAGCCTCAGTATCTAAGTATCATGGAAACTTTATTATCAACATCGACAATGCCACTTCCAATGAAGTAAAAAGCTTAATTGAAAAAGTAAAAACCGAAGTCTACTTGAAAACTAGACTTTTACTCGAAGAAGAAGTTCTTTACATAGGATTTAAAAATCAAAAACGCTAAAAAAGAACATCCTTAATCTCATTATTAATTTTTTGAATCAATTCCCTTGTCTTTAATATCTTATCCTTACAAGATTTCATCAAAGATGAATATTCTTGAAGAGAGGTTACTACATCTAAATTCATCTTAGAAGCTTTAAGCTCTTTTAAATCCTGACTAAAGTTATTAAACTTGCCGCTAATAAAAAAATGATTATTAAATATTTCCTTATACATATTCTTAGCATCTCTGATCTTAGTGTCATGAGACAAATATCTTTCTTTAAACTCACCAATTTCTTTAAAATGCTTAGCAAGAGTAAGATCTACTTTCTCATGCCTTGAAAAATTGCTGTCCACATTATCTTGAATATCTATGAAATTTTTATAAATTGTATCAATCTCTGAATTAATTACTGCAATAATGCTATCAACGGTTTTAAGCTCATCTTTAATAGTTTTAGAATATTTTCCAGAATTAATAGCAAGCTTTCTAATCTCCTCAGCAACAACCGCAAAACTTTTACCTGCATCGCCTGCTTTTGCTGCTTCAATTGCTGCATTCATAGCAAGCATATTAGTCTGAGCTGAAATTGAAACTAAAAGCTTATTTACACTTTGCAAGCTGTTCGTTTGAGACAAAAGATCTGCAAAATTTTTATTAACATTTTCAAAAACAACATTTAAATCAAAAACTTTACTTTTAATACTTTCAATATCAGTAGAATTTGTAGTAGCAACTTTATTAAAAATTTCTAAATTTTTATCTATACTATAAAAAAAACTAACATTCTCTTCAAAATTCGAGGAAATTTCTGACATATACTTATTGTGATCATTAATCGGATCAGTAACAGATTCAAATCCCTTTAAAATATCAACGATTGATTTTTCAAATCTGGAAAAAGTATCTCTTAGTTGTTCGTAAGCTAAAATGCTAGAATCTATGCTCTGAGTATTTAATATTGCAGTTTCTATTTGCTCTAAATAACCATTTAAATCTTCAGAATAAAATTTTATCTTCTCAAAAGATTCGTTACTCTTAGACGACAGATTGTCTAGCTTTGAACCAATATAAGAAACAATAGCCGAAGAATACTTAACCTCTAAAGGGGGATCAAGACTAAAAGGATCGCTTTTTGATTTTTGATAATCAACAATTCTATTAAAATCATTAATTAATGAAAAAATAAAAGTATTACATAAATAAAATATAATAGCAAAAGATGATAATAAAAATATAAAAAATACAATCCAATTTGACTTAAACATAATAGGAATGGAATTGACATTTAAAATCAATCCTTGAATCAAAAAATCATCGATTTTTGCAAAGTTTAAAAAATAAAAATCGCCTCCATAATTAAAAGTTTGCTGAGAAAGAGAAAAATCTTTCTTAGTATAAGATATAACCTTACTTAAAACATTCTCACTATAAACCGTAGAAAAAGATTTGGATTTAAGATTATTAAAGTTTAAAAAAATGGGTACATAATTTCTGTCAAGCATAAAAAAATTATAATTCTTACTGCCAAATTTAAGAGAAGAATAAAGTTGATTTTCAATAATATCAAACGACTCATCAAAGCATATTAAAATCCCTATCACGCCCAATATTGCAACAGAATCCCTAACAGGAAAACTTACTACAGAATAAATTTTGCCATCTATTATCATATACCTTGAATAATATTTAGAATTTTTTTCTATAGGAACAGAATAAATTGGATCTAATCTAATATCTTTTAAACCTAAAGGTGAAAAATTTGAATTTGATATTAAAACATTCTTTCCTATAGGAATATAAAATATACCTTCTAGTGAATTTTCTGCTACAGGAATAGTTTTAAAAATTTTATCTATAGAGCTAAATTCCCTTGACTTTAAAAACAAATCACTATTTTCATTTAAACTATCACCCAATTTTAAACTTGAAGACAAAAGAAAGCTCTTTGAAGAATTCACCAATATCCCAAACCTATAGCTATCTTTTATAAGCTCCTCAAGAACCCTAGAAGATTCTAAATATTTAGCCTTAATAACAGCAGCCACACTGTTTAAAAACAACTTAGAATCAAATTTAAAGCGATCCAAATATTCATTTTTATGATTCATATAAGAATAGCCTATAAATAAAATATTAAAAAAAAGAAATCCAAATAAAACTAGATAAAGAACTCGTTTAGTATTTTTCAAATTAACATCGATTACATTCTCATCAGTCATAAAAGCTCTCCAAACATAACATTAACATTACTAAAGCTTTAAAACAAAACTTTTACCTTCACAAACCACATATAAACAATTACTAATAACAATTAGCAAATCGGACTTTCCTTTCTAAAGCTTAAAGATTAAATCCCTAAATATTTGCAAATAATTATTTTATAATTTAGCTACATGCATATATAATTATATAATAAAACATATAGAATACTAAAAATTTAAAATTTTAAAGATTTTATAAAAAATCAAAATTTTGAGGAGACTTAGTGAAAAAAAAGAAACTTAACTCCAGCCTTTTTTATAAATTCAATTTTATAATTCTGGCATATACAATAATTATCATTGCAACAACCTTTTTATTACTAGATCAGGGCTATAAAAAAATCATAACAAAAGAACTTCAAGACTTTACAAAATTTATCAATCAAGCAATGATTAAAAGCTTTTCTGATGAATCTAGAGAAATAATAAAAGCTTTAAATATATTAACAGCTAGGTATGATTATAAATCCGCAATTCTAAATAACAAAAATGAAGAACACTTGGTATCTGACAAAATTTTAATTACATTACCATCCTTTATTAAAATAATAGAGTATGCAAACAAAGATGGATACATAATCGCATCAAGTGAAAAAAAAAGATCTGGACAATATATGAGCTTAAAAGAATTGATCTTGGGTAAAGCTATAACTGCATTTCAAATTTCAATTCTTCACAACAGTTTAGCAAAAATAAATAACAATTTTTATATTCCAATAGCATATAAAATAACAGATTCAAAAAAATCTAATGTTGGATATATTATTTTATATGCTGACATTTCAGAAAAAATTTCTGAACTAAAAGAATATCTTTTGCTACTTTTAGAAAACTCATTACTAGAACAAAATGCAAGCAGCCAAAATTCATCAAAATACTTTAATATATACATAATAAATAACAGTGGAGATGCATTTGGGGGAAAAGATGAGGTTTTGAAAAATATAAAGCACATATTTGGCTTTAACGCAAAAACATTAACTCAAATATTAAACGCACTATCTCAAGGAAAAGCAAACTACAATACAAGCAATTCAAATGAAATAATCTCCTTAGCAAGGATCACAACATCTAATTGGTACTTAGGAATAAAAATAGATTATAATAACATATTTTCAAAAGAATTTAAAAACATGAGATTGGTTTCACTTTCCATTATATTTATTTTGGTAATAATTTTCATATTAATAATGATATCAACCATAAAAACCTTAATAATATCAAAAATAGATAAACTCAATGTTGTCATTCCAAAAGTTAAAAACGGCGACTTGACATTTAAAATCGAATCAAAGGGTAAAGATTCAATAAGCTCAACAATCAATCTTTTTGGTCATTTTATTGAAAATCTAAAAAATGTAATAAATTCACTACAAGAACGAGTGAAGCTATTGAAAGAAAACGGAGACCATTTATTTAGTGAAATAAATAAAACCCACAATACAATAAAAAATTCAAATCAATACATAGAAAAAACACAAGAAGAAGTAGAAAAACAAGTAGAATTTATCTCTAATACAACAAACGTAATTGAAAGTCTTTCAAAAAACATTTCGTCTCTTGACAACTCAATTGAAACTCAAGCTGCAAGCGTTGAACAATCCTCATCCGCTATCGAAGAAATGATAGGAGGAATACAATCAATAACAGAAATAACTCAAAAAGCTGCAAAAAGCACAGAAGAACTAAAAAGATTCTCTGATGATGGGCGAAAAAAACAAGAAGAGATTATTGCTCAAATTAAAGAGATTTTCAAAAACTCAACAAGATTACAAGAAGCAAACTCTTTAATTTCATCTATAGCTAGTCAAACCAACCTGCTTTCAATGAACGCTGCAATTGAAGCATCTCATGCTGGTGAAGCTGGTAAAGGATTTGCTATTGTTGCAGAAGAAATAAAAGACCTAGCAGAACAAGTAACATCACAATCAGAATCGGTTGCTTCATCAATTAACGAAATAATGGACTCCATAACCAAAACCGTAAATACTTCTGAATTAACAAATAAAGCTTTCAACCAAATATTCGATTCAATTAATCTAGTTGTTCAAGTAATAGAAGAAATAAATCATACAATGCAAGAACAATCAATAGGCAGCCAAGAAATTTTAAAAGCCTTAAATACAATGAGAGAAATAACATATGAGGTCAAAATTGGCTCAAATGATATGTTTAGAGGCAACAAAGAAATCATTAACACTGTTAAACTGTTAGGAGAAATTAATATTACAGTCTCAAACTCTATGAAAGGCTTAAAAGAAGAAATTAACAAACTAATAGAAGCGATTGGGCGTATTAAAGTTTTAGGAACTACAAACTCAAGCCATATTTCTGGAATTAGTGAGAGTACAAATCAATTTAAAACCAAATAAAATATAAAATAGATTAAAAGGAAATAATATGCAAAAAAAGACATTTTATAAGACCGAAAAATATCTCAAAAGCCACTTAATGTTATTTCCTATTTTTGCCTATACAAAAAACTTTTTAGATGGTAGTATCGTATCTGTTTGGATTTCACTGTGCATTATATTTCCTGCTTTAATAATCAATCAAATAGAATTGAAAAAACATAAAAGTCATATATTAGGAATATATCTATTAATAATAGGAATTTTTACTAGCCTGACTTACTTATTCATGCTCTATTTAACACCAACCTTATACAAAGAATTTAAATTTTCAATACCTATTTTAATAGCCATAATAATATCATTCCATAAAAATGAGCCTTTTAAAATCCTAAAAACTCCATCGATGATAATTAAATATTCTAAAATTCCAATTTTAATTTTCATTAGCCTAAGCTCAATAATTTCACTTATTAGAGAAATATTAAACACAGGAAGCTTAAAACTTTTTAACAAAGAGATACCTATAATAAAAGAGCTTATAAATACAAAAATGTCAGCCCATAGCTCAAACATTTTTATTGTAGCGTCTTTAATTTTACTATTAATAAATATACTAACGAACGTTAAAGAGGAAAAAAATGAATAAAAGTGTCAAAAAAAATATTAAAGACGAAATTAGCATTATAGTTACCAATCTGGCATTATCAAAAAATATAAAGCTAGACAAAATTAATATAAATATTCAAAAACCTCCCAAAAACGATCTAGGAGATATTTCTATATTAATATTTGAAATTAGCAAAACTTTGAAACTTCCTATTGCAACTATTTCTGAAGAAATAATAAAAAATCTTAAAGCTAAATATGAAATTAAAGCTATGGGGCCTTACTTAAACATCAAAATTCCTAGAAAAGAATATATAAAAAATACAATACAAATGATAAATATCCAAAAAGACACCTATGGAACAAGTAAATATCTAGACAATAAAAAAATAATATTAGAATTTTCATCGCCCAATACAAATAAACCACTGCATGTGGGACATCTTAGAAATGACGCAATAGGGGAAAGCCTGTCTAGAATATTAAAAGCTGTGGGTGCAAAAATTACAAAAATAAACTTAATAAATGACCGTGGGGTTCATATCTGCAAATCAATGCTTGCATACAAAAAATTTGGAAATGGAATTACCCCTGAAAAAGCTTTTAAAAAAGGAGACCATTTTATTGGAGATTTTTATGTTCAATACAACAAATACGCTCAAGAAAATAAAAATGCTGAAGAAGAAATTCAAGATCTACTTTTAAAATGGGAACAAAAAGATGCAAGCACAATTGAACTTTGGGAAAAGTTAAATAAATGGGCAATTGAAGGAATAAAAGAAACATACAAAATTACAAATACCTCATTTGATAAAATTTATCTTGAAAGTGAAATTTTTGAAATTGGGAAAAATGTCGTGCTAGAAGGGCTTGAAAAAGGATTTTGTTATAAACGAGAAGATGGCGCAATATGCATTGATTTGCCCTTAGATTCAGATGAAAAAGTGGACACTAAAGTAAAACAAAAAGTACTCATAAGATCAAACGGAACATCTATCTACCTTACTCAGGATTTAGGAAATATAGCAGTTAGAACAAAAGAATTTAATTTTGAGGAAATGATTTATGTGGTTGGAAATGAACAAATTCAGCACTTTAAAAACTTATTTTTTGTATCAGAAAAATTAGAAATTTCTAAAAACAAAAAACTTTTTCATTTGTCACACGGAATGGTCAATCTTATTGATGGCAAAATGAAATCAAGAGAAGGAAATGTAATTGATGGAGATAATTTAATCTCAGACCTCATGGAATCAATAATGTCGCCTGAAATTACACAAAAAATTGAAAACAAAGAGAATGCTAAAAAAAATGCTTTAAATATTGCATTAGGAGCAATTCACTATTATCTACTAAAATCAGCTGTACATAAAGATATTATATTTAACAAAAAAGAAAGCCTATCTTTTACAGGAAATTCTGGACCATATATCCAATACGTCGGAGCAAGAATTAATAGTATTCTTGAAAAATATAATGCTCTTTCTATTCCTATAATGGAAAAAATTGATTTTGAACTTTTAAAACATGAAAAAGAATGGGAAATTGTTAAAATTATATCAGAATTAGAAGAAAATATAATCAAGGCAGCAAAAGATTTAAACCCCTCAATACTTACCAGCTATTCATACTCACTTGCAAAGCATTTTAGCGCATACTATCAAGAAGTTAGAGTAATAGACACATTTAATATTGATTTAACAACCGCAAGAATCGAATTTTTAAAAGCTATATTACAAACAATAAAAAATTGCATGTACCTACTCAATATTCCTTATATGTTAAAAATGTAGACAAGAAAATTTTATAAAATTTTCTTGTCTAATATCCGTTTAAATCCAGATCACTTTTACTAAAAATTAATCTTATTTTATCTTCGTACTTTTGAGATATATAATATCTTTTTAACTTAAGAGTATTGGTCAGCTCTTCCCCAATTGAAAAAGAATCCTGGAGTAGGGTAAAACCTACTATTTTTTCAAAACTTTTAAAACCTAATTTTGTATTAATAGTATCTGAGATATGCTTAGAATAAAGTTTATTAACATCCTCATTAGCCAATAAATCACCTCTAGAAGAAAAAGACACCCCACTAGAATTTGCCCACTTTTCAAGATTGTCAAAATTAGGTACAATAATAGCTCCTAAAAATTTTTGATCTTGACCGACAATCATAATATTTTCAATAAATAAAGACTTGCCTAAAACCCTCTCAAGAGGCTCGGGCTCAATATTTTCTCCCCCTCGGAGAACAATTGTATCTTTACTTCTACCAACAATTGAAATTTCATTATTAATTGTCAACCTAACTAAATCTCCACTATTAAACCAACCATCTTCTGTTAAAACTTCACTAGTCTTAGCCTTATCCTTAAAATAACCACTCATTACCTGTGGAGACTTTACCCAAAGCTCACCTTTTTCTCCATAAGGCAAAACTTTTCCATCAATTCCAACCACTTTGTATTCAACATCTGGCAAAATAGGCCCTACGGTTCTTGCTACAGGGCCTTTAAAACGTCTAACACTTAAAATGGGGCCCGTTTCAGTAAGACCATAACCTTCAAGAACTTTAATTCCTACAGCCTTGAAAAAATAATCAACATAATCAACCAACGCCCCGCCACCAGAAACTCCAAATTCAAAATTTTGTCCAAGGGCTTTTTTTATTTTTTTAAATACCAAAATATCACCTAATAATTTAACAGGGAGAATTAAAATCATCCCAACAAATAAAAATAACTTTAAAAAAAGCGAAATAAACAAATTGGGTTTTTTATAAACAGGTGAAAAACCTAAAAATTTTTCCTTAAGCTTTGCATAAACAATTCCAATTTTTAAAAACCCTCCAAACATAAGCTTCTTAATCAAAGATTCTGATACCTTTTTAATAATACCTATTCTTATACCTTCCCAAATTCTAGGTACAGAAATAATCATCTGGGGATTTAAAAGTAAAAAATCTTTTAACAAAACAGGACCTATGGGCTTTGAATACGCAATTGCTATACCCTTTAAAGCAACTATATATTCACAAGCCCTCTCAAAAGAATGCCAAAGGGGAAGAATAGAAATCATTATCTTACCAGGCTTAAGCGTTGGAAGATAATCATAAAGTCTGTCTAATTGGAAAATAAAAGATTCATGTCTCAACATTACTCCCTTTGGCATACCTGTTGTACCAGAAGTATATATTATAGTTGCAATGTCTTTTGAAGAACCTTTTTCAATCTCCATATCAAATGATTTTGGATTAACTCTTAAATACTCAGCTCCAAGCTCTAGTAATTTTTTATAAGAAAATATAGTAATATTACCCATTTTTTCTTCATAAGATTTATCATCATCAATAACAACAATACACTTCACCAATCTAAGATCATGTTTTTTGGATAAAACTTTTTGAAGCTGTTTATTGTTTTCAACAAAAATAAAAGTAGATTCAGAATGGTTAATAATATAAGTTAATTCATCCTCAGAAGAATCATTCCCTCTTGGAACATCCACACAACCTAACCCCAAAGTAGCAACATCAATTATTATCCACTCCCTTCTAGAATCAGAAATAATTACAACCTTTTCTCCCCTTTTGATGCCATAATGCAAAAGCCCAGAAGCTATTCTTTTTGTTTCATTCCAAAAATCAGAGTATATTTGCTTCTTAAAGCTTTTAGAATCTCCTTCCTTGTATATAAAAATATCAAGCTCACTATAAAGAGTTACCACCTCTTTAAAACGCTTAGGCACAGTATCTCTCATAAATACCCCTCAAATCAATTTAAAATTAATTTAAAACAAGCAACAGACTGCTAACAATAATATTATAAAAACTATGTATAAAAATTATATAATATACATTTTTATACCTTAAATAGATAAAAGCAAAAAATATTCCTAATATAAATGTAACCAAAAATCCTAAAATTCCATAATACAAATGCCCATAAGCAAAAAATATGCTACTGAGAAAAACGGCGACTAAAACAGGAAATCCCATTTGTGCAAACTTAGTAATAACAAAAGCCCTGTAAAAAAGCTCTTCAAAAGCTCCTGTAAATAAAGAGGTAAAAGTCATTAAGAATAATGTTTTTTTACTACTAATTTTCCAATTAAACCCAACATTGTTTTGAAAATAATAGGCAAATGCCGATTCTGGCAACAGATATTCAAGTAGAAAAGCTATTAAAAAAATGAATATCATTGCAATCAATATTGTTTTAATAAAAATTAAAACAGATTCCCAAATAAAAATAAATTTAAACTTAGGAATAAAAAACTCCACTCTAAAATCATCGCAAGAACTGGTAAGTTTAAAAAAATAAATTATAAAAACAATTAAAAAAGATCTTGAAATCCAAAAATAATAATGATTTTCATTAACATTCCAAAATTCTGAATCGACATTTTCAAAAGGAGATGCAAGATAAATAACTATATAGACCAAAAAAAGATCAAGCAAAGCTAGCTTGAATGAATATTTATTTTTTAACAATTGCATAAAGTATTGTAATTAAATACTTATTAATTGTCAATGAAGAATTATTGATTGATTAATCAAAACAAATTAAAATTCAAAAGATAATTATTTATAATTAAAAAATGAGAATATTGTAAATGATTTTAATATTTATCCTAATTTCACTTAATTTATCAATTCAATACTATTTAAAACTCAATTTGATTTATTTCAATACAATGCTAGCATTATTTTTTATAATAAAAAATAACAAACACTTGGCATTTAGTTTTATTTTTTGCACAATATTGCTATTAAGCTTTCAAGCTAGATTAAATTTTAAAACATTTAAAAAAAATACTTATCAAATAGTAAACATTAAAAATTTAAAAAAAGATTCAAAAACCCTTATCGAAGTAATTGACAATAACGCAAATACTCACAAATTCAACTTCAAGAATATTGAAAATATTTACAAAATAGGAGATACCATTAAAATTGAAAACCAAAAAATACAACTTATTAAAAGACCTTTTTTCTCCAAACTTAAAGGAAAATATACAAATGCTTTAAATAATTTTTTTACCTCATTAAATCCTAGTTATTCCCATTTTTCAAAAACAATAATTTTGAATATCAAATCAGAAATAACAAAATATGAAAAAACATTATTTCAAAATGCGGGAATTGCCCACATTTTAGTAGTGTCTGGATTACATTTTTATCTAATGAGTTTAATAAGTTACTATTTGCTTTTAATAATCACAAATGAAAAATTAAAATACTTAATACTAAGCATGATTTTATTAAATTATCTAATATTAACTGGATTTACACCCTCAACACTAAGATCATTTTTAATGACAGAATCTCTTATAATATATAAACTAATTTACGGCAAGATTAATTTAATAAGCTGCATATCTATTAGCTTTATAATAAATGCTATTGCATTCCCCGAAACACTAAATTCAATAGGATTTCAACTCTCCTATCTTGCAACAATAGGGATATCAGCATCGATGTATCTAAAAAATAGATATAATCTTAAAAGACTAACATCATCAATGCTTACAACGTTTTTTATTCAAATATTCACTTCACCAATAATTTATGTTAACAATTTTGATCTAACACCAATATCAATACTATCAAACTTAATAATTATTCCATTAACATTAATTTTCTTGGCAATAACAATATTAAGCTTAATAACTTACTTTTTAAACTTGAATTTATTTTTTCTCTTTGATCTTACAAATGCTTACATATTCCAAACAATAAAAATAGTAACAATATTTTTTAGCAAATTCTTTATAGTCAAACACCACCAAATACCCATATTTTTAATATTAAGCATTCTCCTTATAACTTACATTATTTATAATAACGAAACTAAAAAAAATTCAAAATAATTCAAAAATAGCTGACAATATCAAGAATAATATGCTACTATCTCTTTTATCTATGAACATTAACTACAACAGCATAACTAGCATAAAACAAACATTAAAAGAAAGAAAGATAGCTCCAAGAAAACTTTGGGGACAAAATTATTTAATCAACGAAAGTATAAGGCAAAAAATAATAGAAAGCTTAGATATAAAAAAAAATGAAAAAATCTGGGAAATTGGCCCGGGCCTTGGCGCAATGACTGATATTTTATTAAAAAAAACCAATCTTTTAACCGCATTTGAAATTGATTTAAAATATTCAGAAATATTAAATGAAAAATTTGGAAAATTAAAAAACTTTAAATTAATAAAAGGAGATTTTTTTAAAAAATACCCAACCGAAAATAAAAACATTGATAAAATATTTTCAAATTTACCATACAATATTGCATCAAAAGTAATATCTAAATTAATTGAAGAAAATTTTTTAAAAGAAATGGTACTCACAGTACAAAAAGAATTGGCCGACAGAATAACTGCAAAAATAAATAGCAAAAACTATTCTTCATTTACAGTCTTAGTACAATCGCACTTCACAGTAATTAAAATAATAGATATAGGAGAAAATAATTTTTATCCTGCACCTAAAGTTAAATCTACAACACTAAAATTAATTCCTAAAAAAAATAACATAAAAGACTTTAAAGAATTCAACAAATTGATTAGAACTGTCTTCTCAAACAGAAGAAAGAAGCTAAAAAACACCATTATTAATTTCATCGCAAATAAAACTATTTTAAAAGAAAATTTTTTAAAAGAATATTTAGACAAAAGACCTGAAAACATTTCTATTGAAGAATTTATACAAATTTCCAATACTTTAACTGCTTATCATTAAAGCACTTGCAAATACAATTTCATCAACAGAGCAACCCCTTGAAAGATCACTAACAGGCTTAGCAAAACCTTGTAAAAAAGGACCGTAGGCTTTAGCAAAAGCAAATCTCTCTACTAATTTATATCCAATATTCCCAGCATCTAAATTGGGAAATATTAAAACATTAGCAGACCCTGCTACCAAAGATTCTCTGCATTTTTTCTCTGCAACACTTTTAATTATGGCTGAATCAAGTTGAAGCTCTCCGTCAATAAGCAAATCGCCCTCTTTATTCTTCACAATATTTAAAGCATTCTTTACTTTTTCAGTTTCTCTAGCATTGGAAGATCCTTTTGTTGAAAAACTTAAAAGAGCAACCTTGGGCTTTACATTTAAAATATCTTTAAAAGATTTAGCACTTTGCAATGCAATTTCAGCAAGCTCTAAAGAATTAGGATTAACTACTACAGAACAATCTGCAAAAAATAAAATTCCATCATGCCCAAAACAAAAATCAACATTGCGAGCAACATTTAAAGTATCCATAATCATAAAAGATGATATAATCTTAACACCATCCAACTTAGGAATTATTCTCAAAGCATTAGACAGAACCTTAGCAGAAGTCGAAATAGCACCACAAACACAAGACTTAACATAACCAAGCCTTACCATAAGCATAGCAAAAGTAATTTCATCTAAAACTTGAGTCTTTAAACTTTGCTTCGTAGCTCCTTTTGACTTTAGCAAACTCCAATACTCATCCAAATACATTTCAATATCTGGAAAAGAATTAGGATCAACAACCTCTATTCTTTCTAAAATATTATTACAACTGGAAAATTCTTTTAAAGAATTCATAACAGGATCTTTTTTCCCTATCAAAATAATTGAATTTGCAAGATTTTTTTGCAAAACAACAACAGCTGCCCTCAAAACTCTAGAATCACTGCTTTCGGGAAAAACTATACTGCCTTTAAGCTTATTCTCTTTTGTGAATATTTCTGCTTTCTTAAAAACATAATCTTTTAAACAAAACACCTTATTAGGGAATAATAACACAATTTATTAAAGAATTCTTAAAATTTCTTGCACAACTTTAGCCGAATTAAAAGCAGCTAACTTAAGAAATTTACTATACTCAAGTTCATTTTCTTCTTTATTTACAATATCAGATATGGATCTAATAACTATAAAAGGTACATTAAACATATGAGAAACATGCCCTATTGCTGCACCTTCCATCTCAACAGCTATTACATCTTTAAAGTTTGCTATAATTTTGTTAATATAAGTTGGGTTAATAAACTGATCTCCTGATAATATTAACCCTGAATATGCATTAACACCTACAATATTTGATTTAACAGCTTCTGTAGCTTTATTAACCAAATTTTTATTGGCACTAAATTTTTGAGGCAATCCCATAAGCTGTCCTACTTTGTGTCCAAATTTAGTCAAATCAACATCATGATATGCAACATCTGAGGACACTACCACATCCCCCACTTTAATATCTTTGTATTTATCAGTAACAACACCTCCAGCAACCCCAGAATTAATTACATGACTTATATTATATTTTGACAAAATATAGCTAGTCCAAACACCTGCATTAACCTTTCCAACCCCACAAACAATAGCAATAACATTACGATTAGACAACTTCCCCTTTAAAATCTTTTTATTAAGACCATACTCTTTAAGTACTATTTCTTCCTTGTTAGACATAAGATTATTTATCTGCTCAAGCTCAGAGTCCATAGCAGTTACTATTAAAACATTGATATTTCTAGAAAAAGCAATATAACTATTTGAAAAAACTAATAAAAAAAGAAAAAATTTTATTAAAAAATTGTTCATAAACTCATACTCCTTATAGTACAAAAATATTTATAACATTATTTTATAAAAAAAACCAAAACTGAGTTAATTTTGAAATAATTTTTATAAAAGGTATTGAAAAAAATTATCCTATCCGTATTACAATATTAATAGCTTAAAAAAGGGGAACCTGAATGAAAAAAATGAATCTAGTTACAGCTGCTCTACCCTATGTTAATAACATTCCTCATCTTGGAAATTTAGTGCAAGTATTATCAGCCGATGCTTTTGCAAGATATTCAAAAATGTCGGGAATTGAAACTCTTTATGTCTGTGGAACAGACGAATATGGAACAGCTACAGAAACTAAAGCCTTAATTGAGAAGACCGCCCCTTTAGAACTTTGCAACAAATATTATGAAATACATAAATCAATTTACAAATGGTTCAATATTGAATTTGATATCTTTGGTCGCACAACTAATAAGCACCATCAAGAAATTGTACAAAATTTTTTCCTAAAATTAGAAAAAAATGGTTATATAAAAGAGCGAGAAACTGAACAATTTTTTTGCAACAAAGATTCAATATTCTTAGCTGATAGATATGTAATAGGAGAATGCCCAAAGTGCCAAAGCACGGCTAAAGGGGATCAGTGCGAAAACTGTTCTAAGCTTTTAAATCCAATAGACCTAATAAATCCAAAATGCATAATTTGTAAAAACAAACCTATTTTAAAAAAAACCAATCATCTTTATATAGATCTTCCCAAAATAAAAACAAAACTAGAAAAATGGATAAAAAATTCAACTACCAACAAAAATTGGAATACCAATGCACTTAAAATGACTAATGCTTTTTTAAGAGATGGTCTTAAAGAAAGAGCAATTACAAGAGACCTAAAATGGGGAATTCCTGTTCCTAAAAAAGGCTATGAAAATAAAGTATTTTATGTCTGGTTTGATGCCCCAATAGGATATATTTCAATTACCAAAAACATTGTAAAAAATTGGGAATCTTGGTGGAAAAACAATGAACAAGTAAATCTTGTCCAATTTATTGGAAAAGACAATATATTGTTTCACACAATTATATTCCCTTGCATAGAAATTGGAAGTAAAGAAAATTGGACAATATTAAATCAACTCTCATCAAGCGAGTACTTAAATTACGAAAATCTTAAATTTTCAAAATCAGAAGGAACAGGGATTTTTGGAAACGATGCTATTAGCACAGGAATCCCTTCTGATGTTTGGCGATTTTATATCTATTACAACAGACCTGAAAAATCTGATTTTCAATTTATGTGGCAAGATCTTATGGAAAGAGTAAATACAGAGCTTATTGATAATTTTTCAAATCTTGTCAACAGAGTATTAACATTTCAAAAAAAATTCTTTGGAGATATATTAGAAACAATAGAAATTCAACATAAATTTTGGAAACAAATAACACCAAAATACAATAAAATACTAAATCTTTTTAAAAAGACAGAACTAAAATCTGCACTCAAAGAAATCCTTCAAATTTCATCTTTTGGAAACAAAATATTTCAAGACAACGAGCCTTGGAAAAAAAAAGACAGTGCTCCACAAGAAACAAAAGAGCTAATCTTAAATTTAATATACCTAATCAGGGACTTGTCTATTTTAATGATGCCATTCATTCCTGAAACAAGCAAAAAGATACAAAAATTCTTTGGTAATAGCTATCAATTTTCTACCAAAATTCTTGGAACTAAATCGGGAATTAAAAAAATTGAATTCGTAGAAATATTATTTAATAAACTAGAGCAAAAAAAAATCAATGATTTAAGGCTAAAATATTCAGGAGAAAAAAACATGAACGAAAAAGAACAACCAGAAAACTTATTTAGAGAAAAAGTACTCTTAAAGGTTGTAAAAATAAATAAAATAGAAAGAAATTCCGAGGCTAAAAACTTATTCATATTAAAACTAGATGCCGGAACTAATAGAGAGAAACAAATAGTAAGTAGTCTTGAGGGGCATTATACAGAAGAAGAGCTTTTAGGCAAACATATAATAATAGTAGATAATTTAAAGCCTGCAAAGTTTAGGGGAATAAAATCCGAAGGAATGCTAATAGCTGCTGAAGACAAAAATAAAAATTTTAAAGTTATAATCGTAGAAGATTCAATTGAAAATCCTACTGCTGGGGAGAGAATAATACTTGAAAACGACAAAAATAAAGATCCTATCTGCCCGCCTAAAATTGACATAAATAAATTTTCAAAAGCTAACATAGTAACAGAAAACGGAGAGCTTAAAATAAACGGAATAAACTTAATATTAGAACATTCTAAGAACAAAATATTATCTAAAGATATACCGAACGGAATAGTTTGTTAAGAGCTTTTAATGATTATTAAAAAAATAGAAATAAAAGAAATAGAAGAAAATTATCTTCAAAGCGAACTGTGGGCATTAATAAAAACAACAAAAAACAGTAATTGGAAAGCCTTAGCATTTAAAAGTGATGTTCTTGGAAAAATTGTTGTAATGCAAAGAAGACTGTTTAAAAATTTTTACTTAGCATACATTCCCCATCCAGAATTTTCAAACAAAACTCTTGAAAACATTAATATTGATAAAATTAGCAAAAATATTAAAGAATTTAGCATAAAAATAAAACCTTACTTACATAAAAATACAATTTTTTTAAGATTTGATTTAATGTATTATTATCAAAGAACACTAAATGACACATACTCTCCACTAAAAATTAAAATCAAATATCTAAAAAAATCATTTGACGACATACAGCCTTCAAATACAACAATATTAAACTTAAATAATTCTCTTGAGAATATTTTGCTTAACATGAAAAAAAAAACAAGATATAACATAAAGCTCAGCACAAAAAAAAATCTGAATATAATAATAGATGATAAATTTGAACATTTAAATACATTTTACAAACTCTATAAAGAAACTAGCAAAAGAGATAAATTTGCTATTCACTCAGAAGAATATATACAAAACCTCATTAAAATATTCAAACAAGACAAAAATGCTCAAATAAAATTGATAATTGCATTTTACAATAAAATAATTATCTCCGGAATAATAGTAGGAATTTACAAAGAAAAAGCGGTTTATCTTTATGGGGCTTCTAGTACAGAATATAGAAATTTAATGCCCAATTATGCAGTACAATTTAAAGCAATACAAATTTTAAAAAAATTAGAAATAAAAGAATACGATTTATTAGGAATCCCCCCAATTGCAAATAAAAATCATCCCTTATTTGGTCTTTTTGGATTTAAAACAGGATTTGGGGGAAATATTATTCACAGAGTTGGCTGTTATGATTTTACTTACAAAAATTTTATTTATAAGATTTATGCAAATCTTGAAAAACTTAGATACTTTTATTATAAAGTAATAAGAAAAAAAATTTAAGCAAGCATATTAACTAATTTTTTGAATTGCAAGCCCCTATCAAACTCATTATTAAAAAGCTCAAAAGAAGCACTAGCAGGAGAAAATAACACAATGTCACCCGGACTTGAAATTTTAAAAGCATAATTTACTGCATCTTTTAAAGAATCAAATACAAAATATTGTATGCTACTTTTTTTCAAAATATTAATAATTTTTACAGTTGCACTTCCTTTTATCAATATCCAAGCTTTTACAAGATTTATAATCTTGCTAAAACTTGAAAAATCAAGATTTTTATCAGTTCCCCCAACAATTAAGTTAATACAACCAACATTTGTCTTTAAACTTTTAACAGACAAAACCGTAGAATCAGGAATAGTTGAAGCTGTATCATTATAAAACAATACATTTTGAACCAATTTAACAAACTCTAATCTATGCTCAATGCCTTTGAAATTATTTAAAATCTGAAGCGCATGATTAAGGTCTATATTTAAATAATACGAAACAAAAAAAGCAATAAGCTTGGGGGTCATTAAAACTGTTTTTGACTCATAAAAACTTCCAATCAACTTGTCATTAAAATATACTTCGCCCTTATTAGAATAAAAAATATCTTGATCAAAATCACAAGGATTAAATTCGGAAAATAAAATAACTTTGGCTTTTGATTCAAACTTTGAAAAATATTTGTAATAAGCCTTATCCTGAATAATCACAATTCCTGAAGTTTGATTTATAAAAATTTTTGACTTATCGACAATATAATCATCAAAATTTGAATAATAATTTTGGTGATCGTTGTAAACATTTGTAATAATGCTAAGAATAGGATTAAAATTCTCTAAAGATTGCAACTGCCAAGAAGAAAGCTCTAAAATCAAAGGAGATCTTCCATCAAGTTGGTCAAAAAAACTTAAAGGAGATACACCAATATTCCCCCCAAGTTTTACTTTTGGATATTTTTTTTTCAAAACCCGATACAAAAGAGACACAAGAGTTGATTTGCCTTTAGTACCTGTTACTGCAATTATAGGGTTCTTATTAAATATTAAAAATAAACTAATATCCGTTTCAACTCGTTTTGCAAGCTTTAAATATTTATTATTGGGTTTAACACTGGGATTTTTTACAACAATATCGGCTTTTTTAAAATCGTTTAC